>JBDTPU010000109.1:0-7565 GCA_039932535.1 Gallionella sp.
GATTGAAATGGATGCGGCCTCCAATACGCAGGTCGACAACATGCGCGAACTATTGGAAAGCGCTTTGTACGCGCCGAGCAGCGGGCGCTTCAAGGTGTATATCATCGACGAAGTGCATATGTTGTCCAAGTCAGCCTTCAACGCGATGTTGAAGACGCTGGAAGAGCCGCCTGGGCATGTGAAATTTATTCTTGCCACCACTGACCCGCAGAAAATTCCCGTCACGGTGCTGTCGCGTTGCCTGCAATTCAACCTGAAACAACTTCCGCCTGCATTGATTGCCACTCACTTGCAGTACGTGCTGGGACAAGAGCATATTATCTTTGAGTCGGCCGCAGTCAATTTGATCGCACGAACTGCGCAGGGCAGTATGCGCGACGCGTTGAGTTTGCTGGATCAGGCGATTGCTTTTTCGGCGGGCAAAATTGAGGAACTGGCAGTGCGCACCATGCTCGGTGCGATAGACCAGAGTTATTTGTTCGACCTGCTGGCGGGATTGCGTGATCAGAATGGCGCCGGTCTGATCGCAATTGCCGACAACATGTCCGCGCGCAGCTTGGTATTTGATACTGCATTGCAAGAGTTGGCCACCTTGTTGCACCGGATTGCGTTGGCGCAAACGGTGCCGCAGGCGATTGCGGACGACGAGCCGGAACGCTCGCGTTTGCTGGAGCTGGCACAGGTATTCACTGCGGAAGAGGTACAATTATATTATCAGATTGCTATCCACGGGCGGGATGAAATTGATTTGGCTCCAGATGAATATGCAGGATTTACCATGACGTTGTTGCGTATGCTGTCTTTTGCGCCCGCCAAGAGCATAGCGCAGACAATATCGCTTACCCCTGTTGTTTCCGGGCAGCCAACTAAGGCGAAGTCCGTTACCGCAGGCAGCAAAGTTATTTCAGACAGCAAGACGCATGTACCGGCAGAGCCGACTGAAAATAGTCAATTTTCAAATGGAGAAGTAGTATCAGATAATCAGCCAGACTGGGGTGTCATACTAACGCAGTTGAATGTGCAAGGAATGGCGCAGCAATTGGCAAAACATTGCATATTGCAAAGTTTTTCAGATCGACAAATCACCTTGGGCTTGTCGCAAGAACATAAACATTTGCAAACTAACAAAATAGCAATTGAAAAATTGCAATCAGCCTTGAGCGATTATTTTGCCAAACCGATAAAACTGAATATCGTGTTGGGCAAAACCGAGGCCGCAACGCCGGCAGTGATAGAGCAGCAAAGCAAGCAACTTCAGCAACGACAGGCGAGTGATTCGATTGCGCAGGATAGTTTTGTGCGCGAGGCGCAAACAGAATTGGATGCTGAGCTGATAGCTGAATCGATTAAACCAATATAAGCGCGGAGGATATTAATAATGATGAAGGGCGGATTGGGCGGAATGATGAAACAAGCTCAGCAAATGCAGCAGAACATGCAGAAGGTGCAGGCTGAATTGGCCACGGTGGAAGTGGAAGGACAGGCGGGTTCCGGCATGGTTAAAGTGACCATGACCTGTGGGCATGAGGTACGCCGCGTGTCGCTGGATGACAATGTGTTGACCGACGACAAAGAGATGCTGGAGGATTTGATCGTACTGGCTGTGAATGATGCATTGAAAAAAGTGGAACTGACTACTCAGGAGCGCATGAGCGGATTTACCGCCGGATTGGGCTTGCCGCCCGGGATGAAGCTCCCGTTCTGATGACATCTCCTCTGGTGGTGCCTTCACATCTTGAAGAGTTGATTGCCGCATTGCGTTGCTTGCCGGGTGTCGGGCCTAAATCCGCGCAACGTATGGCTTATCATTTGTTGCAACGTGATCGCGTCGGAGCATTACATTTGGCGCAGGCACTGGAGCTGGCGGTCAGCAATATTCAGCATTGCAGCAAGTGCAATAATTTTTCTGAAAACGAAGTATGCGGTTTGTGCGCATCACCCAAACGCGATGCGAGTTTGTTATGCGTGGTCGAAATGCCTGCCGACTTGTTGATGATGGAACAAACCCAGTGTTACCGCGGCTTGTATTTTGTGTTAATGGGAAGATTATCGCCACTGGATGGAATAGGGGCCAAAGAGCTGCATCTGGAGCGTCTGGTCAGGCGCGTACAGGAACATCCGTGCGAAGTAATTCTGGCCACCAACTTTACGGTGGAAGGTGATGCCACCGCGCATTATCTAGCCACATTGCTGCAATCTCGTGAGGTTAAAGTGTCGCGTATTGCTCGTGGTTTGCCGGTCGGTGGCGAACTGGAGCAGGTGGACAGTGGCACCTTGGCGCAAGCTGTATTAGAGCGGCGCGAGGTAATGGCATGAAGAAGAATGCCAAAGCCATGTCTGCTGGAATCGTGGCTCACGAAAATGTTGCCGATGAAAAATTACCTGAACAAAAATTGTCCGGCGAAAAATTACAGAAAGTACTGGCTCAGGCGGGGTTTGGTTCACGCCGCATGATGGAAGAATGGATCGGCACGGGACGAGTGAGTGTGAATGGTGAGCCGGCGGTCTTGGGCATGCGGGTGGTGGAAGGCGATTTGGTGAAAGCGGAGCGTCGTACCATACGCGTTGGTGAAAGAGCCCACGCCGCACGCGTGTTGCTGTATCACAAGCCCGAAGGCGAAATCGTCAGTCGTGATGATCCCGAGAAACGCACCAGCGTGTTTGACAAATTACCAAAATTACGCAACCAGAAATGGATCGCGATTGGGAGGTTGGATTTTAATACCAGCGGCCTGCTGATTTTTACTACTTCCGGTGAACTGGCGAATCGGCTGATGCATCCACGTTTTGAAGTAGAGCGAGAATATGCGGTGCGGGTACAAGGTACTATGACCGAGGCGCAATTGAATCTGGCACTCAACCACGGCGTTGAGTTGGAAGACGGTTTGGTCAGGTTTGAAAAACTCGAGGATCAGGGGGGCGAAGGATTCAATCACTGGTATTGCGCGATGCTCAAGGAAGGCCGTAATCGGGTGGTGCGCCGCACCTTTGAGGCACTGGGTCTGCCGGTAAGTCGGTTAATGCGCATCCGCTTCGGTATAATCAACTTGCCGCCGCAGTTGAAGCGAGGTATGACAACCGAATTGGCTGAAGGCGAGGTGATGCAAGTGCTGGATTGGGTAGGAATCACCACTGACAGCGCTGAAGCGCAGCAGGATTTGACGGCTCTGCAAGCTCATCAGGCGCAACCCGAAAAACCCGGCCGTCATATCAGCAATGCGGCGAGGCGTCCCGCCTTGAAGAAAAGTAAATCTGGTGTAAAACACTGACTGGCACTAGAATTTGCAAGAATAAATTCGCTGACTAGAGCGAATATGAAGAACGGCGGATGCCGTGATACTGGAAATTTGAATGGAAGAGCGCGGTAACAAGACCATAATGTGCAGTGTGCTGTTCCTGGATATTGCGGAATATTCCAAGAAGTCTGTGACTGGACAAATTTCACTTAAAGATAGATTTAATAGCTATCTTTCTGAAGCTATCTGCGACGTGCCCATGACAGACCGGATCATTCTGGACACGGGTGACGGCGCAGCCATCAATTTCATTGGCGATGTGGAAGACGCTTTAAAAGCGGCTCTAAGCTTGCGTGAAAGTTTGCTCAATGAGAGTCCTGATGTGGATCATCCTCTGCTGGTGCGGATGGGGATTAATCTGGGTCCTGTGTGCCTGGTCAGGGACATCAATGGCCAGCCCAATATTGTCGGTGATGGAATCAATGTCGCGCAGCGGGTCATGGGTTTTGCGGACGCCGCGCAGATACTCGTGTCACGCTCTTATTATGACGCAGTGTCGCGGCTTTCACCACAATATGCCGGAATATTTCACTATCAAGGTTCGCGCACCGACAAACACGTGCGCGAACATGAGGTGTACGCAATTGGTTATCCCGGGGACAAAACGACGTATCGGGGAACAATCATATCGGAGGTGGGAGAGGCTGACAGCAATTTTTTACGGGTAATGCAGCGCGCAAAAATAGCTTGGCATGCAGCCGCCACCACGCTGGACGCCTTGATCGATCTTATGATTATCCGGTTTCGGCAGGCAGGATCCAGACAGCGCGTATTGTATATTGCTGCGGTCAGCGTGCCATTACTGCTATTCATCGCGTTACTGGCAAATCTGGCCGAGCATAAACTCCCTGCGGTGCCAACCGTAATAATTGAACCTGCGGTAAAGACGGCTCAAGCTGATTTGGCAATTACATCTGCGCCGGTGACATCTGCTCAAGCAGGCTCCCCTATTAAAACTCAAAACATAGTCCCGCCACGTTCCCGGATCTCGTCAAAGAATAAAAAGAGTGTTGAGAGTAATGCCAAAAAAGAAGAATCAATGGATAAACCAAAATCAAAAGATAATATCGAAAATAATGGAACTATAGTGACCTCCAGCGGTAGCGCAAACGCTTCTATTTCCGTTACCTGCATAGAAGGTACTGAGGTATTCATAGATGGTATCCGGAAAGGCCGGGTCGGCTCTTCTCGATTAACCATTGTGACGCCGCCCGGGAAACATACGGTAATTGTAAGCCACGCAAGCCGGGGCATTTTTACGCAAAGTGTGGAGCTTAGCCGGGGCAAAACCATGCACCTCAAGCCCCCCCTTTGTAATTAGTATCGAGTTATGAATAACAAGATTCATTTGGGTGGACACAATGATTAGCCAATTGGGGCGCTACAAGGTGCTGGGCGAGTTGGGTCAAGGTGCGATGGGCGTGGTCTATAAGGCGCGCGATCCTCTGATTGACCGCGTGGTGGCCATCAAAACCATCAATCTCAGCCTTGCAATGGATGAAAAAGAAGAATTCGAGGGACGCTTCTATCAGGAGGCCAAGGCAGCAGGGCGTCTCAACCATCCGAATATTGTGACTATTTATGATGTGGGCAAGAGCGGCGACGTGGCTTATATTGCCATGGAGTTTCTGGAAGGTCGCGAGTTGCGCGACATTATGAATGATGGCACATTGTTACCGGTTGACCAAGTATTGAATACCGTAGCTCAAGTGGCACAAGGCTTGGCTTATGCGCACGAACACGACATTGTGCATCGTGATGTCAAGCCTTCAAATATTATGGTAATACGTGATGGGCAGGTAAAAATCACCGATTTCGGTATCGCGCGCATGGCTTCTTCGTCAGTGCGTACCCAAACCGGTATGGTGCTGGGCTCCCCAAAGTATATGTCGCCCGAGCAGGTGATGGGCAAGGCACTGGATCAGCGTTCGGATATTTTTTCCCTGGGCGTGATGCTCTACGAGATGTTAACCGGGCAAGCTCCTTTTAATGGCGAGAACGTCAATGCCATTATGTATCAAACCTTGAATGCAATTCCTGCACCGCCCAATATGCTGAATCCGACTCTCCCGGAAATGGTCAATTTCATTGTTGCCAAGGCTTTGGCCAAGGGGCTGGAGGATCGTTATCAGAATGCCAAGGATTTTGCCGTGGATTTGTTCGCCTGTCGCGACACCTTGCCGCGATCTGGTCAATCGCTGGATTTAGCGAAATTCGTGGGTGGCGAAAAAAAATTGCCGGATGCAATCGATATAAGTGGGCGGCTGAGAACTGATGAAGAAGGTGTCATATCAGCGTCGCATATAGGTTTATCCGCAGCCTTTGATTCGTCGGTGGCGACCCTGAGGCTGGCTGCCCTGACGGCGAGTAACGAAGATGTTGATGAATTGTCCAAGACTTTTAATATGGCGCGCCCGAGCGCGGAATCAATCAATCAAGCCGGGCGAGCCGCTGCCGCTGCCGCTGCCGCTGCGTTATCCTCTGCGTCGCCTCGCCCGCATCCATCCCGTGGCGGGAATCTTCTAACCCTCATTTTGCTGTTGGTTTTGTTGGGTGCGGTCTTGTTTTTTCTTGCCTGATTATTGCACGGCTTAAATTTTCAGCCGAATTTCCAGTTTCAAATCTCCGATTTTCAAAAACCATGCTGAGCGCAATAACCTTGCAACTTTCCGTTAAGCCTTCATTGCGCTTTGCGGGGTGGTTACTGCTGTTGCATATAATAACCGCGACCGTGGTGTACGCCACGGCCATGCCATTGCCAGTCAGGCTCGCCATGCTTCTGATGATTTTTCTGAGCCTGTTTTATTATCTGATGCGCGACGTGCTGCTGGTTTTTCCCGACTCATGGCATGAGATTTCACTCGATCCAGATGGTGTGTCGGTGATTGTCCGGGATGGCTCGAGCTTCATAGGCCAAGTCGCTGACAACACCAGCGTCAGTCCCTATTTCATTGTGCTATGTGTGAAAGTGGAAGGACATCGCCCAAGGGTTTCCCGCGTTATTTTTCCGGATGCGATGGGCGAAACTGCATTTCGTGAATTGAGTGTGCGGCTGAAATTTGCTTAGCCAACCTTGGGAGAAAGGATAGTCGGCTGCGGATTCGGCAGTGTCTCGGGATAGTCTTTGCTGAAATGCAGCCCGCGACTTTCATGGCGCAACAAGGCACTTTGCACAATCAATTCGGCATTCAATACCAGATTGCGCAACTCCAGTAGATCTGAGCTGATATGGAAGTTGGTGTAATACTCGTGGATTTCGTCCTGCAATAATTGGATACGGTGTTGAGCGCGTTGCAGGCGTTTGTTGGTGCGCACTATACCCACGTAGTCCCACATGAAGTGGCGTAATTCGGCCCAGTTGTGCGAGATGACGATTTGCTCGTCTGCGTCGGTCACGCGGCTTTCATCCCAGGCAGGCAGAGTGGGGGACGCATGGTGCGGCTGATTCAATATGTCGCGAACTGCGGCATCCGCGAAGACCAGACATTCCAGCAGCGAATTACTGGCCAGCCGATTGGCCCCATGCAATCCGCTATAAGCCGCCTCTCCCACGGCATATAAATTTGCCACATCGGTACGCGCATGCAAGTCAGCGACGATACCACCACAAGTGTAATGTGCTGCGGGAACCACCGGAATCGGCTCTTTACTGATGTTGATGCCCAACAACAGACAACGCGCAAAGATGGTCGGGAAGTGTTCCTGAAGAAACTTGACCGGCTGATGCGAGATGTCCAGATAGACACAGTCCAGCCCGTGTTTTTTCATTTCGAAATCTATCGCTCTGGCCACCACATCGCGCGGCGCCAGTTCGGCGCGCTTATCATGACCCGGCATGAAACGGGTTCCGTCGGGTAGTTTCAGGATGCCGCCTTCGCCGCGCACTGCCTCACTGATTAAAAAAGATTTCGCGTGGGGGTGGTACAAACAGGTCGGATGGAACTGAATGAACTCCATGTTGGCCACGCGACAACCGGCGCGCCAGGCCATTGCGATGCCATCGCCTGTCGCAGTGTCCGGGTTGGTGGTGTAGAGATAGACCTTGCCCGTTCCACCCGTTGCCAGAATGGTGTTCTGCGCGCTGATGGTGACCACTTCATCGCTCAGGCTATTGAGTGCATAAACTCCGTAGCAGCGATTATCCTGCAGTCCTAATTTTTTGCCGGTGATTAAATCCACCGACATATAGTGTTCCAGAACAGTGATATTCGGATGGTGCAGCACACGTGTCGCGAGAGTTTCCTGCACCGCATGGCCGGTTGCGTCGGC
>JBDTPU010000110.1:0-3076 GCA_039932535.1 Gallionella sp.
CGCCCGACATGAATACCTTCTATACGCCGGGTCCTAAGGGGTATACCGATTATCCTGCGCTGAATTCGTAGGGTAGATTGCCCCCTCTAGAGACATAGCGACAGAAATCGTCGCAACCCTTGCATATTCATAAAATACTGGTAGAAGAATTATCAGGCTTCGCAATTGCGGGCCGCAATGATAATTTTTAATGATAATTTTGGAGATTAATATGACATCTATTTTTGAACAGCGATGCCCACTTTGCCACGAAGACGATGTTGAATATTCATTTAGCGATCGTCGTAATTTGAAACATTTTCAATGCGGCAAAAAAGAGTTTGTAATTTCCGTTCGTGCTGAAAGGCGCTTATCTAAACACATATCCCAACGCATAGCATTTTCAGAGAAAGTAAAAAAGTCAGATATGGAAAGGGTTTTGGTAATTACACTCGCTTCCATGTCTCTGAGGCAAGAGGGAGTTGCGTATCCTGTCTTTGATGCAAAATTCATGGAGCGCAATAAATTGCCCCAATAATTTTTATGACTATTTGATGCCACCTTAGACATAGACCGTTCATGGCTCACTTGTGATCGGTCTATGGTGGCTCACCCTTCCCCGTTCGTCCTGAGCTTGTCGAAGGATAAACGAGCGCGCCTACCTTATCGACACTTTGCCAAGCGGGATACTTCCGCCCAATCATCGCGCATCATCGCTTCCTTTTTCTTGCGATTCCAACCTTTGATTTGTTGTTCGGCGGCTAATGCTTCTTCACGAGTAGAACATGCTTGGCTGAACACCAGCTCAACAGGCAAGCGGCTGGCAGTATAACCACCACACAGGCCGTTTTGGTGTTCGCCGATGCGCTGTTCGAGGTTGTCGGTGTGGCCGGTGTAGTATGAGTTGTCGGCGCAACGCAGGATATAAACCCAGAAGCTCATGATGTTGCGCTCCGTTGTTGTTCACCCTTCGACAAGCTCAGGGCGAACGGGTTGGGGGTCATGGCTTTAGTCCTGAGCGAAACCGAAGGGTCAGGGCGAACGGTTTAGAAAAGCTGTCTGGCATTCGGCAAACCCAGCCGTTGCCAGATCGCTGTACTTGGCCCGGCTTGATTCAGGGTGTAGAAATGCAAACCGGGTGCACCCCCTGCCAGCAGGCGTTCACATAGTCGCGTCACCACATCGAGGCCGAAGGCTTGTATGGCGGCGCTGTCATCGCCATAACCTTCCAGCTTGCGGCGCATCCAGCGCGGAATTTCCGCACCGCACGCATCGGAAAAACGGGCCAGTTGCGCGAATTTAACGATGGGCATGATGCCCGGCACAATGGGGATAGTGATGCCCAGCTTGTGACATTCGTCAATGAAATAAAAATAGCTGTCGGCGTTGTAGAAATATTGGGTGATGGCAGAATTTGCCCCGGCAGAAATTTTTCGCTTGAAGTTGAGGATGTCGTCGCGCGCGGATTTGGCCTGCGGGTGATATTCCGGATAGGCCGCTACTTCGATGTGAAAGTGATCTCCGGTTTGCGCGCGGATGAATGACACCAGTTCGTTGGCATACTGGAATTCACCGATGCTGCCCATGCCGGATGGCAAGTCGCCGCGCAGCGCAACGATACGTTTAATGTCCATCTTCTTGTACTTGTTCAGCAGGGCGCTGATATTTTCGCGCGTGGCGCCGATGCAGGACAGATGCGGCGCGGCAGTGTAACCCTCGGCCTTGATCTGCGCGATGGTTTCCAGCGTGCGGTCTTGGGTAGAACCACCCGCGCCAAAAGTGACAGAGAAAAATTCCGGCTTGAGCTGTGCCAGTTGCTTGCGCGTGGCCGCGAGTTTTTCCACGCCTTCGGGAGTTTGCGGCGGGAAAAATTCGAAACTGAAAAGTGGCCTGCTCATAAAAGTCTCATTGCTTTTTCATTAGTTGTACGGCAGCGGCGGACAGCGCCCATGAGAAAATACTGTAGAGCACTGCGCCCAATACACCATACCAGAAACCCTCTACCACAAAACCGCGCAGCACCGAGCCGACCAGCCAGAACAGTGTGCCGTTGATAACGAAGATGAACAATCCCAATGTAACCACTGTGACCGGCAGCGTGAGCAGCAAGAGCAGCGGGCGAATCAAGGTGTTGACCAGTCCCAGAAAAAATGCCGCAATCAGCGCCGCCCCGAAACCGTCCACATGGATGCCCGGCACGAAGTTCGCCACGGTGAGCAGAGCGAGCGCATTGAATATCCAGAGTAACAATAACTGTATTTGCATTTTATCTCCCTTTTATTTTCGCTGATTCTGCACCACAGCTGCGACTAATAGCGATAATGATTGGCCTTGTACGGACCTTCCTTGGGCACGCTGATATATGCGGCCTGCTGGTCGGTCAGCGTGCTCAACTGTGCGTTCAGCGTGGTCAGTTGCAAACGCGCGACTTTCTCGTCCAGATGCTTGGGCAAGGTGTACACGCCGACCGGATAGTCCTGATTGCGCGTGAATAGTTCAATCTGTGCGATGGTCTGGTTGGCAAACGAAGAAGACATCACGTAAGACGGGTGACCGGTACCGCAGCCCAAGTTCACCAGACGGCCCTCGGCCAGCAACAGCATGCGTTTTTCCGGCTTGCCATTGGCGGCGGGGAAAATCACGTGATCGACTTGCGGCTTGATGTTGTCCCAACGGTATTGCTTGAGCGAGGCAACGTCGATCTCGTTGTCGAAGTGGCCGATGTTGCAGACGATGGCCTGGTTCTTCATTTTCTTCATATGCTCGTGGGTGATGACATGGAAGTTGCCGGTAGCAGTGACGAAAATATCGCCGTGCTCACAGGCGTAATCCATGGTCACGACGCGATAGCCTTCCATCGCAGCTTGCAGCGCGCAAATCGGATCGATCTCGGTCACCCATACTTGCGCAGACAGCGCGCGCAACGCTTGCGCCGAGCCTTTGCCCACATCGCCGTAACCGGCGACCACGGCGATCTTGCCGGCCACCATAACGTCAGTGGCGCGCTTGATCGCATCCACCAGCGATTCGCGGCAGCCGTACAGGTTGTCGAATTTCGACTTGGTGACGGAGTCGTTCACGTTGATGGCAGGAAATT
>JBDTPU010000111.1:0-2130 GCA_039932535.1 Gallionella sp.
TGCGGAAATTGCGGATTGCCTTTCATGTATAACACCACCGGATGTGTGGTGACTTGTTCGCGGATACGTTGTTGAATATCTTTGCTCATGATGTCATTACCTGAATAATATTTGGTGAGTCTAACGGCGCGGTGACCGCAACGTCAAGCGCCAAGGCTCTGAATCGGGTCGGGGTAGAGGAACAAAACCGGCTTATCAAAACAAATTTCGGTTGAGCAACATATGCATACCGATGCTGGCCGCGTATCCAAGTGCGATCACCGGCGTCCATTTGAGGTGGCCGAAGAAAGTATAGACACCACGCGCCTGCCCCATCAATGCCACACCGGCCGCCGAACCGATAGATAGCAGCGAGCCGCCGACACCGGCGGTCATGGTCACCAGTAGCCACTGTCCGACTGACATGTCTGGCATCATCGTCAGTACTGCGAACATCACCGGGATATTGTCGACTACCGCCGAGATAATCCCGATAGCGACATTGGCGTTAGTCGCGCCCCAGTTGCCGTAGATTCCCTGGGAGATCACACTCAGGTAGCCGATGAAGCCCAGCCCGCCGACGCACATCACCACACCGTAGAAAAAGAACAGCGTATCCCATTCGGCGCGTGCTACTTCATGATAAATATCGAGGGGCTTTTGGTTGCTGGCGAGATTCCTCTTATGGGTTAATTTCAGCCGGTAGGCATAAAACTTGAGCAGGCTAAAACCGGTGAGCATGCCCATCACCGGTGGCAAGCTCAACATGCTGTGGAAAGCCACTGCCAAGGCAATTGTAACGAGAAAGAGTGTGACAATAATGAGGGCACCCCGCTTCATCGCTATCATTTCGCCACCACTTTCTGGTTGTCCTTTGGGCACGAAAAAATGCATGATCGTTGCTGGCACAAGCCAGTTGACCAGCGACGGAATGAATAGCGCGAAAAATGCCCAGAAATCGACGGGGCCATTGCTCGTATGGATATTTTTTTGCCAGACCATCAGCGTGGTGATATCGCCGAATGGACTGAAGGCACCGCCGGCGTTGGCAGCGACGACGAGATTAATGCATGAGAGCACGATGAATCTGTCATTCCCGGCACCAACGGCCATCACTACCGCAGCCATCAACAACGCCGTGGTCAGGTTGTCAGCAATGGGAGAGATCAAAAAGGCCAGCAGGCCGGTGATCCAGAACAGGGTACGGTAGTCGAAACCCCTGCGGATCAACCAGGTGCGCAGTGCTTCGAAGACATTTCGCTCATCCATTACATTGATGAATGTCATCGCCACCAGCAGAAACAACATCAGCTCGGCATATTCCTCAAGATTGTGGCGTAGCGCGGTCTCGACGACATGCGGGATATCGTGCGACTGGTAATACCATGCGATCAGCCCCCAGATGATACCGGCTGCCAGCATCACCGGTTTGGATTTGCGCAGGTCGGTGAACTCTTCGGTCATCACGGCAAGATAGGCAACGAAGAACAACAACACGGAAGAAATGCCCACCCAGTTGTTGGTCAGATCGATCCGTTCCCCGTCCTCCGAGGCGAAAGTCATAAGCGGCATGAACAGTAGCAGTGCGCTCAACGTTAAAAGACGGTTCATCATGAATCTCCCAGAAAAATTGTAGGCGCGAAACATAGCGGGAACAGACATTATTATATTAGTCGTGATGTATCCTGCTCGTCATTTGTTTCATTCTGACATGGTTAAATTGACCATGTCCCTTCAATTCCGCCATGAGCCGCAATATTGATCGTCGGGCTGCTGGTGATGACCAGGCTCTGATCATCATTTCTTCCGCAACACGATGCCGCGAAACCAGCCTCCGGCGAGCAATGGCACGTCGCTGACAACCTGTAACTGCGGTACTTGTTTCAACACATCTTCGAATACCACATCCATCCGTGTTGCGATGCGGCGCGACAATGGATTGAGCGCGCGGCGCAGCAGGGCGGTTTGGTACGGACGCAGAAATTTGTCGAGGATAATAATGGTGCCGCCTGGTTTGAGCACGCGTGCAGCCTCGCTCAGACATTGCGTGGGTTGCGGCACGACAGCGAGAATCAGGTGCAGAACGACGTGATTGATGTTTCGCTCAACGGTGGCGACTCTGGAGTGGCTTGGGGAGCAGAAGGTTCCTGA
>JBDTPU010000112.1:0-10506 GCA_039932535.1 Gallionella sp.
TTTGCTCGAGACCTGAAACGCCACGCGCGTTGGCACATTCGCTTTAATCAGTCCGGTGATCACATCCACCGACGGGCGCTGTGTGGCGAGCACCAGATGAATGCCGGACGCGCGCGCTTTTTGCGCTAGACGCGCGATCAACTCTTCGATCTTCTTGCCCACCACCATCATCAGGTCGGCGAGTTCGTCAATGAACACTACAATCAGCGGTAACTCTTCGAGCGCCTCCGGGCTTTCCGGCGTCAGCGTGAATGGATTGGTGAGCGGTTGCCGCGCTTTCACGGCATCACGCACTCGCTGATTGTAACCGGCGATGTTGCGCACCCCCAGCGTGGACATTAATTTGTAACGCTTATCCATTTCCTGCACACACCAGTTCAACGCAGAAGCAGCCTGGCGCATGTCCGTTACCACTGGTGCGAGCAGATGCGGTATGCCTTCGTACACGGACAACTCGAGCATCTTCGGATCAATCAGCAAGAGGCGCACCTGCTGCGGTGTGCCCTTGTAGAGCAGGCTCAGAATCATCGCGTTGATCGCCACCGACTTGCCGGAACCGGTGGTGCCCGCAACCAGCACATGCGGCATCCTGGCCAGATCGGCGACTACCGGTTTGCCGGAAATATCTTTACCCATCGCGATAGTCAGCGCGGAGTCCATATCGGCATACACCTGCGAACTGAGTATCTCGGACAGGCGCACCACCTGCCGCTTTGGATTGGGTAATTCCAAAGCCATGTAGGCCTTGCCGGGTATGGTTTCGACCAGACGTATGCTCACCACCGATAAGGCGCGCGCCAGATCTTTCACCAGATTGGTGATCTGGCTACCCTTTACACCGACAGCGGGTTCGATTTCATAACGCGTGATCACTGGTCCCGGATAGGCTGCCACCACCTTCACTTCCACGCCAAAATCATTCAGCTTGCGCTCGATCAGGCGCGAGGTAAATTCCAGCGTGTCAGCAGACACGACTTCAATGTGCCGTGTCGCCTGATCCAGCAAATGCAACGGCGGCAATGGCGAGTCCGGCATATCGGCGAACAACGGAACCTGTTTTTCTTCTGCGGCTCGCGTCGATTTGGCCACTTCCATTAGCGGCATTTCGATGTGAATGGGCTGGTGCTCATCCACGCGCTTCCTTTTTTCTTCTTCGATAACCGCGAGTCGCTCGTAGGTCGCGTGCATGCCAATACGCCTATCCTGACGAGTCTGCCAAGTCTGGCGTATCCACAGATAAATGATTTCAAGCAATTCACCCAGGCGATCCACAAAACGCAGCCACGACAATCCGCTGAACAAACTGAAACTGGTAGCGATCAGTGTCAGCAACAGCAGTGTCGCACCGGTAAAGCCAAACACATGTGCCAGCGATTCGCCTAACACCGCGCCGAGCATTCCACCCGGAGCCAACGGCAGCGGGATTTTCAATGTATACAGGCGAATCGCTTCGAGTGCGCTGCTGGCCAGCAGCAAGGCGGCAAATCCGGCGACCGAGACCCACCATGCCCGCTTGCTGAAAATGCTATTGACCCGCAATTCGTGGTATCCCGCCCAGACGCGTTGCAGCAGAAATAGCACCCACCACCACGCGGAGAATCCAAATAAATAAAACAGCAAGTCAGACAGGTACGCGCCCAGCACCCCGCCAGGATTGGCGGTCAGGGCGCCGCTTACGCTATGCGACCAGCCCGGGTCGCCGGGCCTGTAACCATACAAAGCGACAGTGAAATATAGCGCGCAGGCAATCAACAATATCCAGCGCGATTCACGAAGCAACATGAACAATTTATTGGCCGGAAAATTGCCGCCCGCTTCAATCATGAATACCCCCGCTTGATTCATTTGAGTGCTTGATCTTATCAAAACTCGCGCCGATCAGAAAGCACAGCGCACCCTCACTGAATCGCAAGGGTAACATCCGTTCCTTCACGCCTTGTTGAAAACGGTTCCAATAAGATTTGCTTTTGACAGATGGCGATGGCTATCCTCGATTTCACGCTTGGTGGACATTCCATTGGCAATCACCATCAAGATGCAGTCGATTTGCGGCAATACGGAAATGGCATCATCACTATGCAGCAAGGATGGCAGATCAAAGATGATAATGCGTGATTCATAGCGCTCGCGCAGCTCCTTGATCAGCTCTGCAACTTTTCGCGACGAAAGCGTTTCCGAGGGATTTTTCACCGCGGCTCTCGTGGGCAATACGACCAATCTCGGGATATCCGGATTAACGAGAATTTCAGAAAGCTCAACGCCTCGATCCAGAAAATCATTAAGGGATTTTTCCAGGGGTATACCAAGATAAGCACCTATTCTTGGCTGGCGCAAATCAAAGTCCACCAGCATGGCGGTCTTGTTGGTTTTCTGAACCACGCTCATGGCCAGATTTATCGCAACTACGGTTTTCCCTACTGCAGGCGTAGGCGAGGTAATGGCCAAGGTACGCCAGCCTTTCTCTTCCATCTTTTGTAAAATCTGCGTGCGCAAGACGTCGAAGGTCACACTCATTGGATCGTTTTTGTTAAACGAAAATATACGGTGTTTTTCCAGATGCTCCGCGCGTAACTTGACTATGCGGGTTTGGTTGTAGTTGACCTCATCCAGCGCATCCAAAGGTTGCGGGATAGCCGACTCAAACGTTTCCTCTCTTCTGGTCGGTGGCGGCGAGATAAATTGGCCTGCTGCGTTGGGCTGCTGATTTTTGACCTTTTCGATGGCCTGCTTGATGCGTTCCATTTCTTTCCCCTTGATCCCTATTGGGTACATTTAAAATAAAAAATTAAATCTGCTTGGGGTAACGCGCAAGCGATGAACCCACTACCATAGAGCAAGCCGCTAACTCAGGATTTACGGCTATTTCGAGTACTTCCTGCAATATCCACTATGCCAATTTGGCAAAAGTTTTTACCAGCAGGACGTCCAGAGGCATGTATAAAAAATGTACCGCTACTGCTATTGCGATCACCATGCCTATGGTTACAATCATTGCCAATTTATATAAGCGCTTTCTGCGTACGGCTTCTTCCTTGATAAAGAGATACGGAATAACGGCCAGCGGCCGATGACCCAACACATGTGCCAGCGCATCCGTTCCCCGTATCTGGTGATCGAAGGATGACATAATCAAAAGCCCGCCAAACGCTGATCCAAGAGCCAATAAAAATCCCAACGCAATAATTTTTACACGGTTAGGTTTAAAATATTTATCGGGCAACAATGGGGATTCAAGCAGTGTAAAGTGTTCCGACTTGTTTTCACTTTCCAGACTTTGGGCAATTTGAGCGCTGACTTGCTTGCCGTGGATTTCTTCATATTTTTTTTGCGCATTATCCCGATCCCGAATCAGCGCATCCAAACCCTGCTCCACTTTCGGGGTCAGCGTCATTGCACGCTCATTTTGAGTGATCTTTTCTTGCAGCATTTTTCTCTGCTCGACAAGATAAGCCTGCCTGCTTTTAGCGGCAACAATTTTGGCATGTAGCTGGCGCGTGACCGGGCCTTCTGAAATACTTACATCTGCCTTCTCGAGCGTTTCTATCTTGCGCTTGAGCACTCTCATATCAGGGTAAGAGTCATTATAGAGAGCCGAAAGCCGGGCATATTCAGCCTTGAGTGCGGGTAATGTTTGTGGGGAACCTCCCGCCGTACTGGAATTGGCGGCCGTCTCGGAAGTGGCGAGCTCCATCTCCAGAGAACGGAGCATCTCTTCGTTGCTCCTGTAATCCCGCTCGACTTCACGCAGATCATTTTCAGCACGCGTCACGATGTTGGTGCGTAAATTCACCTGATCCGGTAAGGTGTTGCCATTCTGTTGCTTGTATGTGGCTATCAGCCCTTCCAGACGATCAACTTCGAGTTTTAATTTATCTGATTCCTGAGAGAGAAAAGCGGTGGCCTCGGTGGCTCCCTCGGTGCGCAATTTAACGTTCCAGTCCAGAAAAAGATTGGTAAGATCATTAGCAACCTGATAAGCGATCTCTGGATATTTATCTTCAAAAGACAGGGTGAAAGCAATCGTCGTTTTACCATGCTGGTTGTTATATGTTTCGTCTGAACTACTAATCAGCTCGACCGCAACCCGATCACGCATGGCCTGAATTAATTCGGAGCTGGTCAGGGAATGCGGATTGTTTTTGAATAAATCATACTTGTTGGCGATTCGCAATAAGCTGTCGCGCGTCAGCACCCGCTGCTTGATAATACTGATCTGATCATCCACCTGATTTTTTACCCCGGTCGGCACTACCAGATCCGGAATCTGCTGCGACTCCACCATGATGGTTCCGGTGGAACGATAAGTCGGTGGAATAGCGAGGGCGACAACAATTGAAGCCAGTAATACCACAATAAAAATGCTGATTAAATAAGGCGCACGCCGACGCATGATCGACAGATAGTCATTAAAGGTTAATTCATATTCGGTAGCCATAATATTTACGATAGATTCAAAAATCGGAAGGAGTGTACATCAGGGAAACGCCCAGTATATTTGAATATGCCCTGGCTCCGCCTCCCATGCTGATTTTGTGCAGATAATACATTCGCGTTCCCCATGAAGAATTAATATCCTGCTGCAACCATGCGCCCGCCGTATTGTTGACTACATTCATGCTCAAGTGATTTTTTTGCCACTCCAGATCAACACCGGTTTTACTGCTTTCGTTCAAGGCATAACTCCAGCTTCCCTTGGCCTGATCAACCGTAACAAAACCACCAAAGCCACTTGGGGAAACCTGACGATCTGCATTTATCGCTACCAGAGTTCGCTGGTCTGTATATTGCACATTGACTCCCCCTTGCTTGCCTTGGACGTTATCCATCCTGGACTTGCCGGCCTGAATAGTACACTCCAGATATTCAGAAATTTTCCAGTTCCAGCCTATCAGGACATTATTAAGGCGGCTGAGCGCGCCGTCATTGGTTGGTTTGTAATCAGTGTAAGATATTCTTAAAAACGGCGTATTACGTTCGTTCCATGCATAACTGAATTTCATGCCCGCAGAGCGGGTGACATAGTTAACGAAAGTACCGCCTTTATAAAAAACCTGTTCGTATGCGCCATCCAGCGCCAGCGTGCTGCGTTCGGTCAGAGCTTGGTTCTCGTTGGCCGACAGCAAGCGGGAAGTACGGGTGCTATCTGCCAGACCGGGGCCGGTATTATCAATTGTGGTCGTGCGTGTCGCAACTTCATCGTATGCGCCGGATATTCCAAATTCGTCCGTATTGCTCCGTTGTCGCCAATCAAAAAATCCCCTCGAATCTTCCCTATTGGGGCTGATCATTTTGTTTGAAGCGCGCGTTATCTGCAGAGCCACCCCCATATTCAATTCATTCACGCCATCCGTTCCCTTGAGCTTGTAGCCGGGTTCGAAAATAGATCTCCAGATATCGACGGGATATGCGGGAGCCATGGCCGGGTTGGAATCATACTCCGCCGAAGCTTGGGCTGACCAAGCTTGTTGCCAGGAAGCAGCCTGCCCTCGGGTCGGGGAGAACACCAGCACACTCACCATGATGGCGGATACTTCGAGAAATTGCGCTACCTTCAACTAGCTTCTCCATTTCTTTGGGCTGAGCCATTGGTATATATCACTATTAAATATCACTCATGGCACTACGATGGTATCGCCGGCCTTGAGTTGGATATTGGTAGACATATCCTTGCCGGAAATAATATCCTTGTAATGCACTGGCAACACTTCCTGACGATCTGATTTTGCACGGATTACCTTGATACCGCTCTCATCAGCAAATTTGTCAAACCCCCCCATGACGCTGATAGCCTGCAGCACAGTAAGCGGCCCGCTGATAATTAACGAGCCTGGGCTATTGACCTTGCCCATCACATAAGCGCGATTCCCATCAATTCCTGCAATCACCACAGTAACTACAGGCTCGGGAATATATTCCTTCAACTTTGCAGTAATGCGTCGTTCCACTTCCGCGGTACTAAGACCGGCAACCTCAATCCGCCCCACCAGGGGAAACGTGATACTGCCATCAGGCAGCACAATCACCTCTTTCTGCAAAGCCTCTTCGCGCCAGACAGAAACCATTACGGTATCCCCTTGGCGCAGTAAATAAGTACCGGGGTTATCTGCCGCCAGCGTCAGCTCCGGATTCACACTTACCAACCACAAAAATAATACCACCAGCATTTTGTTCATTTGAATGTCCTTACACTTATGCAAAAAGTTTTTAACCTGCATTTAATTCCTGTCAGGTATTCAGGCGCCCCACTAGCCAATACCGATCTTCGCTGCGCACGGCTTGCAGCAACGCGGCCAAAAATACCTGCTGAATCCGGTATGAATCCTGTTCGTCGTTTGATATGGTAGAAACACGGAACAAAAGCCCATCCGGCACTTTTCCAGTCAACCCGTAACTGAGCGCTACCACCTTCTGTTCGATCCAGCCACGCGTAAGGGAATCACCCACCCTGATCCAATAGGTGATTGGCTCATTGCGTGATCCCTGTTTCGCAACAAGGTGCATGACGGGTATCTGCCCGATACTCGTGTCCACAAAAGTCTTGGTCATTTTGCCTACATCAAAACCCCCCGAGAGATAACACACCTCAGGTCTGTGCACCTGCAAATCTGTGCTCTGGTCACTGCCGTAAGCGATCGAGAGCATGACACGTTCACCCTTACTGTTGATGTATGAACGGGAAAGCGTCTGGGAATAAATCTTGTTGATGGTCTCTTTTACATCCGGATTAACCATGAGAGACGCGGCAGATAAATCTATTTTCCAGTCATTAAACTCACTGGGAATCAAGACTTCCAGGTTAATTTTATTTTGCTTGAGCGTCTGTACAGAAGGCGCCATGGCCATAGTTAAGGCGCCTGACGAAACCATCAGCACACCCAGAATAATACTAATCGTTAATGGTTTCTTCATTTGTTGTTTACATCACTGGCTGAATTGAACGTGCCCTAATAATTACCCGTAAAAGTTTATCCACACCCATGATTAATATCAGTGCGGTGACGAACAAAACCATGCCGGCAAAACCATGCAGGAAACCTTGGCCGGCCGCTTCGCCAAAATAATAAGTAATCAATGTAAGGGCAATGACCCTTATTACATTTGCAGAAAAAGAGATGGGTATAATAAAAATGGCTAACATCACATTTCTAAAAGCCGAGGTGTGGCGGACTACATTCAGATAAAACAAGCCTAGAGCTTCAAGCGTCAAAAGCGTTTGCAATCCGGCACAGGCATCTGCCACTAAAAGTTGGTATTGCCCAATCTGCAAAATAACGCCATTCCGCGCCACGGGATAATTTGCCCAATATAGAATGTGCTCTGTCACATAAGAAACAGCCATTTTCATAGGCATCGTCAGCATGATGACCAAAGAGCCCGGCAAAGGAACCATGAACAACATAAAGAACAGCGGAAACCACATCACCTTAAGCGCGTGGCTACCGCGTTTAATAAGCACAATTGCAGTCAGTACCCAAATAAAAGAGCCTACTTCAAACATATGAATTTGCTGCGAACGGCCAATAATATACAGCGCCAGTCCTATCACTAAAATCACCCAACCTAGCTTGGCAGTAGACTTGCCTGCGCTTTTTTCCATCATGAGCGGCCATTGTCTATAAATAAGCCATACTGCAAGGGCAAAAATAATGGGGCCATGTGCTTGCTCTTCAGTCAGCCACAAGCCGGTAAAAAGATCGTAGAAGGTGGGGCCAAACAAGACGATCAAGCCCAATACAATTGGCCACCATTCAGGCATAGCCGCTTTCAAGCCTGGTAGCCTGGTTGAAAAAGAGGTCATGACTGCATTGCTCATTATGAACACATACCGGAAAAATAATATTACTCAACAGCCTGTAGCTAAAGCGGTGAATTTAATTTCACGCAAAAATACGGCATGCTCGCGCGGCATTCGATTTAGTTGGTCACTACGCTACTTGCCGCCTTGTCGTCAGGCACAGTGGCTGGCGCTTGAACAGCAACCGGCGCTGACGCATTCAGATATTCGATCTTTGCCAATGAACGCAGGTGCGCAACTTCCACCTCCACGGCTTCCTTGTTTTTTTTGTTGATCAGGAACTGTTCAATTTGCGGGGCGGCATTCAGCGCCGTGACGGGGCTGTCCTTGAAATCAATGAGCATATTTAACATCTTGCTATCTCTTTCCTCGACCAGAAAAAGCTGCCCCTTAGACAATTCCAGCAGCTTCGTCACCACCTGCGGCGGCAGATCTGCTGACGTGCGCGTGGCCTGACCGCGTGTATAAGGTATGCTATATTTATCCATCCATGCCGCGACTTCATCCAGCGACTTTGCGGAGCTTATGAACAATTTTAGCGCGTCGTTATAATCCTTATTGGCAATCACTAATTGTTGTAAATCGAATTGCTTGCGCTTGCTAAAAAACTCCGGGTGACTCTGAAAATAATCACTGATTTCAGTCCTGGAAGGCTTGGGGATTTTGGATATGATGTCCTGTAAATAAGCCTGCGTGATAATTTGTGCTTTAGCCCGCTCAATGGCCTGCATGACATCGGGGGTGCGATCCATCTTGTTGGTTGCAGCTTCAGTGAGTATCAACTGGCGATCTATCAGTGACTCTAATAATTGCTTGCTGGCGGCCTCCTGTTGTTCCGCCTGAATACCGGCCTGTTTAAGTTCTTCGTTGACCTGAAGCATGGTAATTTCTTCCCCATTCACCCTTACCAGAGCCTGGCCTGCCTTCTCCTTATTACTGCAAGCAGAAAGAGCAGCAACCGAGACTAACATCAGCACGCCGCAAACCAAGCGTCTCCTCGGAATAGAATTTTTTTCTCTCATGAACAACAATGCATCAATGCAAATCAAGATGTTCTCCTTTAAACGATGTAATTGTATTTCTAGTTTAGTACGCATTATCCCGGCGCAGAACTACCCATACCGTGCGCATGATAATCCACAGATCAAACCATATCGACCAGTTTTGCAGGTAATGCAGATCGTGTTCAATACGTGCCTGCATTTTTTCCAGATCTTTAGTCTCGCCACGCAAGCCGTTTACCTGAGCCCATCCTGTTATCCCCGGCTTGACCTTATGGCGCAGCATGTATCCTCTGATAAGCTTGCGGTAAAGCTCGTTGTGGGCAACCGCATGAGGGCGCGGGCCGACTATACTCATCCGCCCTTGCAATACATTAATGAATTGCGGCAATTCGTCCAGTGAGGTGCGGCGTAAAAAAGCGCCCAGCTTGGTTAGCCGCTGATCATCCTTCTTCGCCTGCACAATGTTCGAACCGTCCTCGCATACCGCCATTGACCTGAACTTGTAGACAGTTATCTCCTCGCCATTAAGGCCATACCGACGTTGTTTAAAGACAGCCGGGCCGGGCGAGGTGAGTTTGACTGCCAAGGCGATACACAACATGGGTGGGAATAGCAGCACGAGAATAAAAAAGGCGAACATAAAATCGCTCGCATTTTTGACCACACTGTCGACACCATAAAAAGGCGTATCGCATATCGCGACCACCGGTACACCGCCAACGTTATCGAAGCGGGCCTGCATCAGGTCGAAGATATAAACGTCAGGCAGAAAATAAATTGAGGCGGTGGTGTCATGCAGATCATCGAGAAGTTTGCGAATGCGTGGCTGTTCAGACATCGGCAAGCTAATGAAAATCATCTGGATATTATGTTCTCGAACATAACGGGCAACATCCAGCACTCCTCCTAACAATGATATTTTTCCTCCAGCACTGCGCGATTCATCCCGATCATCAAAGTAGCCACGCATTTCCATTAACAGATAGGGATAATCCTTTACGCGTTCGGCCAATTTCCGGCCTATATCATTAGCGCCGACAATCACCACCGAGCGCGCTTCACCATTCTTGCGCAAACTGGTAGCAATCTGGCGCACCGCAAGATGGCTCACAACCAATACGATTGGCGTGACAATAAACCAAGTCAGCATAACCTGCTCAGAATACCGATAGGAAAGTTTAGTGGCGTAGCCAATAAAGAGCAGGATGGCAACAATAATACCCCAGCCAAGGAATGTATCGCGAATGTAAGCCACCAACTTTCCGTTGCGCCAAGCGCGGTATATATGTGTCTGCTCGTAAATATAGGAAGAGATGAAGAATGTGATAATCACCAGCACCATGTAATAACCAGTGAAGGTTTCGTCATACAGCCAGGTAAGCAAAATGAGCAAGCCCCAGATCATGAAAGGATCCAGCAAGCGCTTGAAGAAGGCTACTACAGGTATGTCATTAACGGTCATGGGTTTTCAAATTCATAACGTACATATCAGCTGGCTTGGCTGGCTGCAAAGTGAACGCATTGAATATTCCGGTTTCAACATCTTTTATGGAGTCCGGCACCACAAAACAAACCCCGCCACGAAGGCGGGGTTCACGCTCAAAACCAGATTAAAGGTGGTTCATTCTGCGACGAGCTGAAAAACCCATCAAGCCAAGTCCTAACAGCATCATGCCATAAGTTTTTGGTTCTGGAACCGGGCTGACC
>JBDTPU010000113.1:0-7089 GCA_039932535.1 Gallionella sp.
GATCCAGTGTATGGTGCCGGTTGCATACTGCGGTTTGTGCCATCTGCGCAATCAGTGCTTGAGTGAAACGCAGCATCAAATTTTGCAACTGGCCGCCCACCGCGAATTCGCGTTTAAGGGCAATTGCCCTGATCCGGTAGCCATTGCCCGCGCTTTGTACCACCGCCCGATTCGGCGTACTCTCGCCGCCGAGAAACAAGGCAATACCCACTACACCCTCATTCCCAATGACTGCATTTTCTCCCGTGGCTCCGTTCTCCATTACATACAGCAGCGAGACGATACTGGTGGTGGGGAAATACAGATAGTGCATCTGGTCACCGGACTCGCACAGCGCTAATCCCAGCGGCATCGAGACGAATTCCAGCTCGGGCAACAGGCGTGCATAATCCTGCGCGGACAAGGCAGCGAGAAGATGGTTTTGTTGCGGAGTGTCAAACGAACCTGCAAGGGATTTTCTTTGCATCATTACCATAGACCTGGAGGGCTGAGCCCGAAGGAATTATATAAACCAGCGCGTGCTTAAATGTTTAGGGAAGCGCTGATTAAATCCGTTCGTGATGAGTGTCCCGTTCGTACCCCTCGATACACCGCGCTGCGCGCGGCACTCGGGGCGAACGGGAAATGCCTCGCAGAGGTTCTCGCACCCTTTGGGTGTATCGAACCATAGTTTTGGATTCAATCAGCGCTTCCTTTAATGATGCTCAGACGACTCATAGTCCGGACGCATCGTTTCACTCACGTCCTTGCCTATGCCCCGATAACCGGCAAAGCGACCAAACGAATCATACATCGGTTCCCCGCTCACCATTAAATATTGCTGCGAGCCATCCGGCCTGGTCCGGCTGTAGACAAAATCCAGAAAAGGCCGTTTGGCCGCCAGGTTCGCTTCAAGCGTGGCACGCTCAGCCTCATCCCACCCGCCCTCCCGCTCATCTCTGACATAACCCTGCACATCATCAAGACGCAGTCCGAGCATCTCCAGCGCCGAGCCAAATATCTTGGTGAATTGCCCGCTTGCATCCTGCTCCCAATACCAGTCGGACGACAGTTCGGTCAGGCGGCGAAACCGCGCTTCGCTGGCGCGAAGTTCAGCAGTACGTTCCTGCACTGTCTGCTCCAGGATTTTGTTGTGGTTCTCGAGTTTGTTGTACAACAGCCGCACTTCCAGCATGTTATGAATACGCGTCTGCACTTCGACCAGATCAAACGGTTTCGCGATGAAATCTTTCGCGCCTGCGGCCAACGCGCGTAACTTGTGATCGGGCTGGGCGGTGATGACGAGTACCGGAAGATAACCATCCGGTTCAGCTTCATGCAGCCCTGCCATCACCTGAAACCCATCCATGACAGGCATTTGCAGATCAAGCAGGATCAGGTCGTAACGGTTTTCCTGGTGCAGCGCACAAACTTCCTGCGGCACAGTCGTTGATGCAATACACGTATACCCGACATCCCGAAGGATTTCCTTGAGCAGGTGCACATTGGATTCCTGATCATCAACAATCAGGATGCTTGCGTTCATGATTTCTTGTTCGCTAATCATCATTTACCTTAAGTGGAATGGAGGTTCATTGAGAGGCATTTACTTGCCGTTGTGTGGAATTTTTCATTCGGGTTGGCTTGTCATCTGACTGGCTCGTTTCAGAAAATTTCAGTGCCTCGGTCAGCGCGTCCATAAATTCATCAGCCTTGATGGGTTTGGTCAGATAGCGGAAGAATCCCGCCTCATGTCCCTTTGCGATATCCCCTGGCAATGCATGGGCGCTCAGCGCAATGATCGGGATGTCCGCCGTGGCAGCATCCTCACGCAATTTTTCCATTACTTCAAAACCGCTGATGTCGGGCAGATTAATATCCATCAAAATCACATCCGGGAGATGAGTACGCGCCAGCGCGATACCCTGATTGCCATCGCGCGCATTCATCATGCATATATTCTGGCAGCTCTCGATCATTTGCTCAACCAGCGTCAGGTTAGCCGGGTTGTCTTCCACATACAGCAGTATATGCCCGGCTTCGCGCTCCTGATCTTGCGAGGGCGATTGATGCAACGAGTCCCCCCCGGGCAGCGCATTATTTTCAGCCGCCCGTTGCGGCGCACTATCCACATAGGGTATTGCGTAACGCGGCAGATCAATCCAGAATTCGCTGCCCACGCCCAGAGCACTCTCCACGCCGATACTCCCACCCATCATCTCAATCAATTGTTTGGTGACCACCAGGCCAATACCGGTGCCTTGCTGGCCGCCCGTCTCCTGCCCCAGGCGGTTGAATGGCTGAAACAGCCGCGCCTGATTTTCCTCGGACAATCCCACCCCGCTGTCCTTGACGCTGATGCGGATGCGCTCCGGCGTGCCGGTGCATTTCACTTCGACCGTGCCCTGTTTGCGATTGTATTTTATTGAGTTGGAAAGCAGATTGAGTAATGTCTGTTTGACCCGGGTGCGGTCTGCATTAATTACCCAGCTATCGTCGACAGGTAAAAAATTAATCCGGATATCGTCTTTTTGCGCTTCCGGTTCAATCATGGTCTGACACTCCAGCATGACTTCAGATAGCATTACCGGTTCGCGCGACACGGATAATTTGCCGGCTTCAATCGCCGCAAGATCGAGAATTTCGTCAATCAGCTCCAGTAAATACCAGCCCGCTTTGACAATTTCGTTGATCCTCGAAATTTGAACCGGTGAGGGCGACGGACTCCCCGTCATGAGCAACTGGGCAAAGCCCAGAATCGCATTGAGCGGAGTGCGCAGCTCATGACTCATACTGGACAGGAAATCCGATTTCGCGCGGCTGGCCTGTTCTGCCACGGCCAGCGCATTTTTTACTTCTGCTTCAGCGCGGTTACGCTCGGTCACATCGCGCGCGATGCACGAGACACCGACGACCTTGTCCCCCATCATCATCGGAGCCCCGCTGATGAAAACATCGCGAGGCTCGCCGCTGGCCGTGATGAGAATAGTCTCTATCGTTATGCCGTGTGGATCAAAAGCAGCCGGGAAAGCTTTCTTCATCCTCTCTTGCTGATCGGGTGGACATAGCTCCTGCAAGGACAGGTTTTTCAGTTCTGCGAGCGGGCGCCCGCTGAGCCGCAGCATGGCTGGATTAGCGGCCAGGAAGCGGCCGGTAGTGTCCAGGGATATGATGGCGTCCAGGCTGCCATTGAAAAGGGAACGATATCGCTCCAGGGATTCATTCAGCGCAGCGCTGGTTCTAAGCAGCGCTTCGGTACGCTCAGTCACGCGCTGTTCGAGTGTTTCATTCAGTTCGCGCAGTTGATCTTGCGCGCGGCGGCGTTCCGTTACTTCGGTGAGCAGCGCGCGGTTGACCACCTCATATTCGCGATTCTTTTTATGCAGCTCTGCAAACACCGCGACCTTCGAGCGCAGGACGGACGCATTCACCGGCTTGTGCAGATAGTCCACCGCGCCGGTGCCGTAACCGGCGAGCATATCCTGATCCTGATTGTAAAAAGCAGTGAGGAAAATGATTGGCACCTGAGCCGTTTTCTTGCGCTGCTTGATCATCTCAGCCAGTTCAAAACCGTTCATGCCGGGCATCTGGATATCCAGAATCAGCAGAGCAAATTCTTCGGCGACCAGCGCGAGCAGCGCTTCATCGGCGGATGCGGCTCGAACCAGCCGGTAGCCCGGGTTGTCCAGAACAGTTTCCAGCACGGTGAGATTTTTTGGCTCATCATCCACGACCAGGATGTTGATGGGTTCTTCATGCACGGCGGCCAGCGCCTGCGGGAAAGCCTCGGGTTGTATGACATGGGTGCCGTTCTCGGTTGATCTCCGGTTCGGATTCGAACCGGAGATCAGGGCTGGATCGGTGTCAATATCAAGGGGGGAATTCATTGTCTGCATCTCCTAACGGAACAACCAAACTCTCATCAACGACAAAAGTTCATCGGTATTCACTGGCTTGGCAATGTAGTCACTTGCCCCCGCGTCGAGGCACTTTTCGCGATCGCCTTTCATTGCTTTCGCCGTGAGCGCGATGATAGGCAACAACTGGAATCGGGAGGAGCGCCGGATTTCGCGCATCGTCTCGTAGCCATCCATGTCGGGCATCATGATATCCATGAGCACGATGCCCAGATCGGACGTCTTGTGGATCAAGTCGATAGCACTGCGGCCATTCGTCGCGCTGAGCACATTCATCTCGTGATTTTCCAGTAATGAGGTTAACGCAAAAATGTTGCGCGCGTCGTCATCAACCACCAGAATTTTGCGGCCGCGCAGAATTTCCTCGGAGCTGTAGAGCTGCTCCAGCATCTTCTGCTTGTCGGCGGGCAAGTCAGTGATCGCATAGTGCAGGAACAGAGAAGTCTCGTCCAGCAAGCGCTCGGGTGACTGGACATCTTTGACAATGATGCGCCTGGCCATTGCCTTCAGTCGCTTCTCCTCCGCGACGCTCAGCGCCTTGCCGGTGTATACGATTATGGGCACCCGCGCCAGCCTGGGTTCCTTATATATTTTATCCAGCAGCTCCAAGCCGCCCTTGCCGGATCGGCGCAGGTCAAGCACGACGCACTCGACTGCTTGCGCCAGCATCGCCTTGAGCGCACCACTACTGGCAATACCCACCGTCTCGATGTTTTTATAGCTGAGCAACTCAATGAGCGCCTGGCGCTCAATATCGTTGTCCTCGACAATCAGCAGTCGCTTCGTGCGCGGCGCAATGACCTCCTTGAGCTGGTCAAACAACGTCTCCAGACCTTCGTCGGTCACCGGCTTGACGTGATAAGCAGCGGCTCCGTGCGCGAGAGCGTGCTGGTGCTCTTCTATTACGCTGATGACTTGCACGGGAATGTGGCGCGTGGCCGGATCAAGCTTGAATTGATTGAGCACCGTCCAGCCCAGCATATCGGGGAGAATAATATCAAGCGAAATGGCCGCGGGATGAAACTGCTGTGCGAGGGCAAGCGCCTCTGTGCCTTTGCCCGTGACTATGCCCTTGAAGCCTTTTCCGCGCGCTGTCTCCAGCAAAATGCGCGCATATTTCCGGTCATCTTCGATAATCAGCAAGACGGGAGTGCCCTTGTCCAGAGCGTTACGATCATCCTCAATCGGTTCTTCGTTTGAGACAGGTAATATATGGAAAGCAGGGTGTGAGCCCGACGATCCTCCTGCGAAATGCTCCATATTGACTCTCTCGTTGGACGAGGCGGTGTAATGCAACGGCACATAGAACGTAAACGTGCTGCCTTGTTCTGGCACGCTGGTTAACTTGATCTCGCCACCCAGCAGCATGGCCAGCTCACGGCTGATGGCAAGGCCGAGGCCGGTGCCGCCGTATTTTCTGGCCGTACCCGCATCGGCCTGCTGAAAGGCTTCAAAGATGAGCCGCTGTTTTTCGAATGGGACGCCGATGCCGGTGTCCTCGACGGTAAAAGCGACCACCTGGGCAGCACTGCTGAGCACCGGGTGATCGGCACTCCAGCCACCACTGGCAAAGTCGGCGTGAATCCGGACCCGCCCTTCGGTGGTGAACTTGATGGCGTTGGACACCAGGTTCTTGAGAATCTGCTGCAGGCGCTTCGGATCACTGACCATAATGCGCGGCAGATTCTCAGCGAAGTCCACCTCGAACGGCAGACTCTTGGCTTCGGCCACATGCCGGAAAGTACGGTTAATATTATTGCACAGACTGCTGAAGGAAATTTCCTCGATCTCCACAGTGACGGTGCCGGACTCGATTTTAGACAAGTCCAGAATATCGTTGATGAGATGCAGAAGATCGGAGCCGGAAGCATTGATGTTGCGGGAAAACTCAATCTGTTTGGCGGATAGATTGCCCGCCACATTTTCGGCGAGCTGCTGGCTGAGTATCAGCACTGAATTAAGTGGCGTACGCAACTCGTGGGACATGTTGGCAAGAAACTCGGATTTATATTTCGAGGTAAGCGCCAGCTCGGCAGCTTTTTCTTCGAGTGCGTGGCGAGCCTGTTCGACCTCGATGTTCTTGCGTTCGACCTCGGCATTTTTGCGCTCAACCTCAGTGTTCTGCCAGGCCAGCAACTTGGCCTTGCTATCCAGCTCCTCGTTGGTTTGCTGAAGCTCGGTCTGACGCGCTCGCAGTTCAACGGTAAGCTGCTGGGACTGCATGAGCAAACCCTCGGTACGCATCGTTGCTTCAATGGTATTGAAAACCGCCCCGATGCTATGGGGAAGCAGCTCAAGAAATGCCAGCGAACTTGCGCTGAAGTCTTGCAGCGCCGCCAGCTCGATCACTGCCTTGGTTTCATTCTCGAACAATACCGGCAGCACAATAATGCTTACCTGCCGGGCAGCGCCGATGCTGCTGGAAATCGAGACGAAATCCGCGGGCACGCGGGTGAGCAGAATACGTTTCTTTTCTACCGCACACTGGCCGACCAGACCTTCTCCCAAACCGATTTTGTCAGGGAGTTGTTCGCCCGGTCGGTGCGCATAACTCGACAGCAACCTGAGTTCGGGACCATGGGTAGTAGCCAGATGATAGATGGTACCCTGCTGGGCATTAACCAACACGGCCAGTTCCGTGAGCAGCTTCTCACCCACCGTATTCAATTCGCGCTCTCCCTGCAACATCGCGGTAAACCGGGCGAGATTGGTCTTGAGCCAGTCCTGCTCGCGGTTACTTTCTGTGGTGATGCGCAGGTTGGAAATCATGGTGTTGATATTGTCCTTGAGCTCGGCCACTTCGCCGCGTGTCTCCACCTGAATGGAGCGGGTCAGATCGCCCTTGGTCACTGCGGTCGCCACCTCGGCGATGGCGCGCACCTGCGTGGTCAGATTGGCCGCAAGTAAATTAACATTCCCGGTAAGGTCTTTCCAGGTGCCCGCAGCGCCGGGAACATGGGCCTGTCCGCCGAGCCGCCCGTCCACACCCACTTCGCGCGCTACGTTGGTCACCTGATCGGCAAAAGTAGCGAGTGTATCGGTCATGTTGTTAATGGTATCGGCAAGCGCGGCCACCTCACCCTTCGCCTGCACCGTCAGGCGTTGAGTCAGGTTGCCGTTGGCCACGGCGGTCACCACTTTCACAATGCCGCGTACCTGCTCGGTAAGATTGGAAGCCATGAAGTTCACGTTG
>JBDTPU010000114.1:0-3779 GCA_039932535.1 Gallionella sp.
GGAGTTCGGGGGGGACTATTAATTTACCGCTGGCTTCCAGTGCGATTTCTGAAACCGACAGCATCGTGCGTGCGCGCGATGGTCAGATCGTAGCGATAGGCGGGTTGATGCGTCAAGCTGCGTCTAATGATAGTTCCGGCTTGCCGGGTTTGCCCAAGGCGGTATTTGGCCAGACCAATCAGCGCAACGAAAAGCGTGAGCTGGTCATTCTGCTGAAACCGACCATAGTGGATAATGACAGGGATTGGTCGGATGACATCACGCGCAGTCGGAATCGTGTCAATGGAATGATAGGGCAGGACACCAAACCTTGACACCCTTTTGATATGTATCTACAACACTTCGGTCTGCGCGAAACCCCTTTTAACTTAACCCCTGATACCAGTTTTTTCTTTGCCTGCTCCAGTTATCAGGAGGCGCTCAATACCTTGCTGGTAGCGGCGCGCAACGGTGAAGGCTTTATCAAAATTACCGGTGAAGTGGGCAATGGCAAGACCTTGCTGTGCCGCAAATTTCTTGCCACGCTGAATCAAGGCCCCCAATCCACCACGCTGATTGGTACCCAGGATCAAGCGGCAGTTGCAGCGTCTGCGCCGCGTTTCATCACTGCCTATATTCCCAATCCCTATCTTGAGCCGAGCAGTCTGTTACTGGCATTGGCGGAAGAATTTCGCGTGCCGCTGGAAAAAAATACCGACCAATATTTGTTGCTGAAGGGTTTGACGCGCGCGCTGCTGGAATGTGCGCGCAACGGTCAGCGTGCGCTGGTGTGTCTCGATGAAGCGCAGGCGATGCCGCTGGAAAGTCTGGAGGTGTTGCGCCTGCTGACTAATCTGGAAACTGAAAAACGCAAACTGTTGCAGGTCGTGCTGTTCGGTCAGCCGGAGTTGAATGAGCGTTTGAAACATCATTCGATACGCCAACTGCGGCAGCGCATCAGCTTTCAATATGACCTGCAGGGTTTGCGCAAAAATGAACTGGATCGCTATTTGCGCCATCGTCTGACCGTGGCCGGATTTACCGGTGAAACATTATTTAGCGCCGGGGCAGTGGGCAAGTTGCACCGCATCACCGGCGGCACCCCCCGGCTGGTCAACATCGTTGCGCACAAGGCATTGATGCTGGCCTTCAGCGATGGCAGGCAGCAGGTGGTAGCCAGACATATCCGCGACGCGGCAGCAGACACGCCGGAGGTGCGCCGTGATTGGCTACCTTGGGCGGTGACATTGACCGGTGCGGCGGTGATTGTGTCGTTGGGGATTGCACGGATCATGCTGCAATGAGTGTCATCAATCAAATGCTGAACCAGCTCGAACAGCGCGGTGTGCATACCGTAGCGGAGCAGGCCATGGTGCGCGCTGTGCCGCATATCCGGCGCAATTTTACCAAGCCGTTGCTGGCATGCGGATTGATATTAATCGCCGGGATCGCGGCATGGAAATTAGCGCCTATCAACAAACAAAATATTGCCGTAGCGAGTATTGCACCAAAAGTCACGCAGGAATTTTCCCGCTCGGAAGGCGCAGGTAATTCTTCCAGCACTGACGAGCCTGATAAATTGGCCTCGCCGCAAGCTGTAGAAATAGTTACCCCGGCATCCGGCGTGTCCGTCACGAATTTACCTGCTTCGCGACTGAGCTTTGAGTTGAGCTCAGTATCGCTGCCCACCACAAATTCAGCACAGAAAAATATTTCAGGAACTCCGCAAGTAACGGAGAAGCCAGCCAAAGCCCCCGTAAAAATAAACCCTGCTCCATCCACTGCAAAAGCCGTTGTTCCAACACCGCAGGATGCATTGCCGATGAAGCAAGTCAGCACCGCACAACAGGCCGATGCGGAATTTCGCAAGGCCGCTGCGTTAATGCAACAGGGTCGCATCGCCGATGCATTGGCCGGATACGAGGCGGCATTGCGCCTGGATGCGAGCCATGATGCGGCGCGGCAGGCGTTGGTCGCATTGCTGCTCGAAGGCAAGCGCGGCACGGAAGCCGAGCGCGTGTTGCAGGACAGGCTGAACAGCAAACCTGATCACACGGGTTTCACCATGATGCTGGCGCGCTTGCAAGTGGAGCGCGGCGCGGTTGCGGAAGCAACAGCCACACTGGAGAAAGCCTTGCCCTATGCTAATTCGCAAGCTGATTACCAGGCGTTTCTGGCGGCCTTGCTGCAGCGCCAAAATCGCAACGACGAGGCGATCGCGCATTATCAGATTGCGTTGCAACTTGCTCCAAACAATGGGATCTGGCTAATGGGCTACGGTATTTCTTTGCAGGCTATGCAGCGTAATGCGGATGCCAAAGTCATTTTTCAACGCGCCCTCGATACCCAAACACTCAGTCCGGATTTACGGGCGTTTGTGCAGCTGAAGCTCAAAGGGCTTTGAGGTTCAGAAGACGGATGACAGAAGGCTGAGGACAGAGCAGTTGTCGCGGCTATGCCGCGACCTGGTTTGATTGTGCCGCATAGCGGCACACAAAAGTCTGTCTTCCGTCCTCTGTCATCTGTCATCTGAACGTAGCGTTCGCGCCACCACCCATGCATTGATTTCAATCGCGCCCTTTTTCGATACCGCTTCCGCAAGTGAGTTCAGGCTGGCTCCCGTGGTCAGTACATCATCCACCAGCACGATGCGCTTACCAGTCAACTCCATATCGCAGTGAAATGCGTTGCGCACGTTTTTCTTGCGCTCTTTCCAGGGCAATGCGGATTGCGGAGGGGTGTCGCGCACGCGCTGGCACACGTTGGGCAGCAGTTTGAGTTTCAGCTCACGGCTGATTGTGGTGGCTAGCAATTGCGATTGATTGAAGCCGCGTTCACGTAGTTTTGTGGGATGCAGCGGCATCGCAATGACGTAATCGGGCGAATTATTTTTCGCGACGCGCTGCGCCAGTTTTTTCGCGAAGGCGTGCGCCAATGCGAGCTGTTCGCCGTATTTCATGCCATGTATCAGTTTGTCGAGCGGAAAGGAATAGCCGAATACCGCAGTGGTGCGGGTGAATAACGGCGGCTGTGTCAAACAGTGTCCGCATACCTCGCCGGTTGAGGTCGGCAAGGCGCAGACCGGGCAATGCGCTGCTTTGAAATACGGCAGCGTCGCGTCGCAAGCCCCACACCATAAGCCGTCACGGCTCATGCTGCCGCACAGCACACAAGGCTGGGACGGCACCAGGCGCTTAACTCCTGCGCGCATGTTCAAAAAATAGTTGCGCAAAATTGACAAGCTATTGTCCTTTCAAGGATGATGCGTTCCTGTCCGGCCTCCAGTTGGAATGTCGGCTAAATATAACGCAACCGTATCATAACCAGCACATTAAATTTATGAGCACACAAACTATCGAGTTCATCCGTCCCGTTAAAAAACCGGGCCAACGATCTGCCACTCCGCAGCGCTGGAGTGTGAACGAAGTCGAAGCGTTATTCAAACTGCCGTTCGCCGATCTGTTATTTCGCGCGCAGCAGGTGCATCGCGAAAATTTTGATCCGAATGCGGTGCAGCTCTCAACTTTATTGTCGATCAAGACCGGCGGCTGTTCGGAGGACTGTGCCTATTGTCCGCAATCGGCGTTTAATTCGACCGGCGTCGAGAATCAGAAAATGCTGGCCGTGGACGTGGTGTTCGCCGCCGCGCGTGCCGCACAGCAAAACGGCGCGGATCGGTTCTGCATGGGTGCGGCATGGCGTGAGCCCAGTGAAGAAGATATGGTCAGCGTGGTTGAAATGGTCAAGGCAGTGCGCAGTTTGGGCATGGAGACCTGTGCCACGCTGGGCATGTTGAGTGA
>JBDTPU010000115.1:0-4988 GCA_039932535.1 Gallionella sp.
CAGACCGGCATCGGCCTCAATTACCAATCCATCGGTTCCGGCGGCGGCATTAAACAAATTGAAGCCAACACGGTGGACTTCGGCGCATCCGATATGCCCATGAAGCCGGAAGATATGGAAAAAAAAGGCCTGATGCAATTCCCCACTGTGATCGGCGGTGTGGTGCCCGTCATCAACGTGAGTGGCATTGAGGCGGGCACATTGAAATTGGATGGAGCTACTTTGGCCAACATCTATCTGGGCAAAATCACCAGATGGAATGATCCGGCACTGGCGGCACTGAACAAAGACCTCAAGCTGCCCGATGAGAATATTACTGTGGTTCATCGCTCCGATGGTTCAGGGACCAGCTTCATTTTCACCAACTATCTGTCCAAGGTTAGCCCGGAATGGAAGTCCAGCGTCGGTGAAGGCACCGCAGTTTCCTGGAAAGCCGGTACCGGTGGCAAGGGCAACGAAGGCGTAGCTTCATATGTGCAACGCATCAAAAATTCCATCGGCTATGTGGAATATGCTTACGCGCTGCAGAACAAAATGAACTATGTGCAGATGAAGAGCCACGACGGTCTGTTCGTCAAACCGGAAACCAGCGCATTCCAGGCAGCAGCAGCCAGCGCGAAATGGGACAAGGCACCAGGCTTCTATGAAATCCTGACCGATGAAGCCGGTAAAAATAGTTGGCCGATCAGCGGCGCGACGTTCGTCCTGATGCACAAAGTGCAGGAAAAACCTGAAACCGGCAAGGAAGTGCTGAAATTTTTTGACTGGGCTTATACCAAGGGCGACAAGCTGGCATCCGACCTGGATTATGTGCCGTTGCCGGAAGATGTAGTGAAGCTGATTCGTGCCGCATGGAAAGCACAAATCAAGGATGCAGCAGACAAGGCAATCTGGAAATAAGCTAAGGGGCTGACAGAGTACATCCGTCAGTTATAATCGCGGGGGCTGATGCCCCCGTTATTTTTATTAAAAGCACACAACCATGCAGATGTTTCTACGTGAAGCGCGCCTTAAACGACAAGCAGTGTTCGATTTGCTGTTCCGCAGCCTGACGCGTGTTTCCGCATTTGCTGTGTTGGCATTATTGGTAGCGATCATCATTTCACTCGTGGTGGGTAGCCTGCCCGCCATTCATGCGTTTGGCTTTGGCTTTCTGACCAGTTCAGATTGGGATCCGGTCAACGATAAATTCGGCGCGCTGATTCCGATCATCGGCACGCTGGTTACTTCGGGAATCGCACTGTTCATCGCGATTCCCGTCAGCTTTGGCATCGCCATTTTCCTGACCGAACTTTCGCCGCGCCTGTTGCGCCGCCCGCTGGGCATCGCAGTCGAATTGCTGGCGGGCATACCCAGCATCATCTATGGCATGTGGGGGCTGTTTGTGTTTGCGCCGTTGTTTGCCGACTATGTCGAACCGTGGCTCAGCAAGCATATCGGCACCATGCCTTACATCGGCCCATTTTTTTCCGGCCCGCCGATGGGCATCGGCATGCTGACCGCAGGTATCATTCTCGCCATTATGGTCATCCCGTTCATTGCGTCGGTGATGCGTGATGTGTTCGAAGTGGTGCCTACGCTGCTCAAGGAATCCGCTTATGGACTGGGCGCGACGACTTGGGAGGTGATGTGGCGAGTGGTATTGCCTTACACTAAAGTCGGCGTGGCGGGCGGTATTATGCTGGGGCTGGGGCGCGCGCTGGGCGAGACGATGGCGATCACTTTTGTGATCGGCAATGCCCATGAATTGAGTAAATCACTGCTGATGCCGGGCAATAGTATTTCTTCCGCATTGGCCAACGAATTCACCGAGGCGGTCGGTGATCTCTACACTTCTTCGCTGATCGAACTTGGCCTGATCCTGTTTTTCATTACTTTCGTCGTCCTGTCCATCGCCCGCTACATGCTCTACAAGCTAGGCAAGCGCGAAGGACAATTATCATAGCACCCATGCTGAATCTATACGCGCGCCGCCGCATCATCAACGCTGTGGGACTCACTGTCTCGGTGCTGGCCATGCTGTTCGGTTTATTCTGGTTGTGCTGGATATTATTGACGTTGTTAAAGCATGGGTTGCCCGCACTCACGCCAATAGTCTTTGCGCAAATGACTCCACCACCCGGCAGCTCGGGCGGCCTGCTCAATGCGATCGCCGGTAGCGCGATGATGACGCTGGTCGGCACGTTGATCGGCACACCCATCGGAATACTGGCCGGTACCTATCTGGCCGAATTCGGCCAGCGCGGCTGGATGGCACCGCTCACCCGCTTTATTAACGACGTGCTACTGTCTGCGCCGTCTATCGTGATCGGCCTGTTTGTCTATGAAATGTATGTGGTCAGGGTCAAACACTTCTCGGGCTGGGCAGGTGCGCTGGCCTTATCCATACTGGTGATTCCGATCGTGATACGCACTACCGAAAACATGTTGCGCCTGGTACCCAGCACGTTGCGTGAAGCCGCCGCAGCACTTGGCGCACCGCAGTGGAAAGTGATCAACTTCGTCACGCTACGCGCCGCGCGCGCCGGTATCATCACCGGCGTATTGCTGGCCGTGGCGCGCATCAGCGGTGAAACCGCGCCGTTGTTATTCACCGCGCTCAACAATCAGTTCTGGAGCAGCAACATGGGACAGCCGATGGCCAATTTGCCGGTGGTGATTTTCCAGTTCGCGATGAGTCCCTATGAGGATTGGCAAAAGCTTGCCTGGGCGGGCGCGTTGCTGATTACTGTCAGCGTGTTGACGCTCAATATTCTGGCGCGCGTGCTGTTCCGGCAAAAAGTCGCTACTCATTAATCCGGTTATTACCAAGGCTTAGCCCATGAACATCGAATCCATTGCCAATCCGAAGATCGTCATCAAGGACCTGAATTTTTATTACGGGGATTTTCGCGCGCTCAAGGACATCAATTTGAGTATCGCGGAAAAAATGGTGACCGCATTTATTGGCCCGTCCGGGTGCGGAAAGTCTACGCTGCTGCGCACTTTCAATCGCATGTATCAACTTTATCCAAAACAAAAAGCCACCGGGGAAATCATGCTGGATGGTGTAAATATTCTCGACCCAAAACAGGATTTGAACATGCTGCGCGCCAAGATCGGCATGGTATTCCAGAAACCCACGCCGTTTCCGATGTCCATCTATGACAATATTGCATTCGGTGTCAGACTGTATCAAAACCTCAGCAAGCATGACATGGAAGCCCGCGTGGAATGGGCGTTGCGCAAAGCCGCGTTGTGGACAGAAGTGAAAGACAAACTTAAACAAAGCGGCACCGGGCTTTCCGGCGGACAGCAACAACGTCTGTGCATCGCACGTGCGATCGCGGTCAAACCGCAAGTGCTGCTGCTGGATGAACCCACCTCGGCACTTGATCCCATTTCCACCGCACATATCGAAAAACTGATCGACGAGCTGAAAGAAGATTTCACCATCGTGATTGTCACGCACAACATGCAGCAAGCTGCGCGCATCTCCGATTACACCGCTTACATGTATCTCGGCGACCTGATTGAACTCGGCGAAACCAGCGCCGTGTTCACCAATCCGAAGCGCAAAGAAACTGAGGACTACATTACCGGCAGGTTCGGTTAAGCCATGAGCAGTCGATTTTAACGTACCTTCAAAATGCCTGATCCCAGCGTATCGACAGCCGTATCGCAGCATTGATTAATCCCACCATGCTGTAAGTCTGCACAAAATTTCCCCACTGCTCTCCACTGCGAAGATCGATGTGTTCCGCCAGCAAGCCATGGCGGTTGCGGCAGGCCAGCAATTTTTCGAACAGCTTGCGCGCCTCCTCGCGGCGATTCAGCGCAGCCAGTGCATTGACATACCAGAAAGTGCAGACGAGAAAGGCATTCTCCGGTTCGCCAAAATCATCTTTCTCGACGTAGCGGAAAATAAAATCGCCGCGGCGCAAATCCTGTTCGACGGCACTGACCGTGCCGACAAAGCGTGGATCGGCAGCCTCGAGAAAACCGATCTCGGCCAGCAGCAGCAGACTGGCATCCATCGCGTCACCCTCGAAGGTGGAGACGAAGGCGCCGCGCGACTCGCTCCAGGCGCGCCGGCTGATGGTTTCATGTATCTGCCGCGACTGATCGAGCCAGTAAGCCGCACGCTCTGCCAGCCCAAGCCGATCGGCGATCCGTGCCAAACGGTCACAGCCCGCCCAGCACATCACGGCGGAAAAGGTATGCACGCGTGCGCTGCCGCGCAGTTCCCACAGGCCGGCATCCGGCTGGTCGTAACAGCGCCTGGCCTGTTCGCCGAGAGGTTCGAGGCGGCGAAACAGCGCTTCGTCACCGCGCCGGGTCAGGCGCTGGTCGAAGAAAATGTGGGTTGCCGCGAGAATGGCCGAGCCATAGACGTCATGCTGAACCTGACGGTGAGCCAGATTGCCGACGCGCACCGGCCCCATACCGCGATAGCCTGTCAGCGCCGGAATTTCCCGCTCCTCTAATTCAGCCCGGCCGTCGATGCCGTAGACTGGTTGCAGCAAACCGTCCCCGCTATTGGCGACGATATTGATGATGTAGCCGAGGTAGCGCTCCATGGTGCGGGTCGCCCCCAGACGGTTCAGGGCATTCACCACAAAGTAGCCGTCGCGCAGCCAGCAATAGCGGTAATCCCAGTTGCGTTCGCTGCCAGCCGCTTCGGGAATAGAGGTGGTCATGGCGGCGACGATGGCGCCAGTGTCGTCGTAGGCATTCAGCTTGAGGGTGATCGCGGCACGGATTACCGCTTCCTGCCATTCATAAGGGATACCCAAAAATCGCACCCACTCGTGCCAGTACTGGACTGTCTCGTCGAAAAAGCGGCGACCGACTTCGTCAGCTGCATCATGCACGGTTTCGTCAGGACCGAGCAAAAGCGTGACGGTGTCCTCAAGGAAAAACGCGGTTTCTTGCAACAGCGCAGTCAAGGACACATCGGTGGTTAGCCGCAGTGTGATCGCCGAGGCGACATAACGAATGTGGTTGCT
>JBDTPU010000116.1:0-3030 GCA_039932535.1 Gallionella sp.
CCCAGCGTGCGCTCGAAAGTATGCGACAGCGGAAGAAAGGACAAGAACAAATCATTACTGTGCACAGTAAAGGTATCCAGGCAGGCATGCGCATTGGTGAGCATATTGGCGTGGCTGAGCATCACGCCCTTCGGCCGGCCAGTCGTGCCGGAGGTGTAGATGATGCTGGCCAGTTCGTTCAAGAATTGAAGATCGTTTTTCACGTTTGCCTGGCTTCGCCCCCCTCGCTCCGCTCTCCCCGCTTGCGGGAGAGGGTTGCCCGCTTGCAGTGGGGCTATTGGCGGCAAAAATTCCGCCATGGATTTCAAACGAGTTTCCTTATCTTGCAACTCGTCGATACTCACAAAACTCATCACGCTGCCCAACTGAGCGCGCACTGTGCATAGCGCTTGCCATTGCTCGGCATTTTCAAACAGCAACACCTTCACATCGGCATCGTTAATGATGTAAGCGATGTTCTCCGGCCTGTCTACGGTGTACAGCGGCACGACCACCAGACCCAGCGACATCGCTGCCTGATCGAACATCACCCATTGCGGACAGTTGCGCAACATGATCGCGACACGCTCGCCGCGCTGCAATTTTAATGGGGTTAGCGCCGTCTGCCAGCGCGCCACTTCGGCCAGCATTTCCTGCCAGGTCAGATCGCGCCAAACCTCTTTTTGAAAATGACGATAGGCGACTTTATCGGGTGTGCGATGTGCGCGCTCCACGAACAACCCGTGCAAAGTGCCCGCCTGCTGCGGGGTAATTACATCGTTTTGTTGAGCCTGCATCTTGCCCTCCCCCCAACTGTCTAACCAAGAAATAAATCACTATACAGCGGTGTGCCGGGTGACACCGCATATTGTTCGAAATCACCCACCCCCGCTTCGCGCAACACTTCTTCGTCAATAAAAAAATTGCCTCTGCAAGTACGACTGTCGCGCGTCAATATCGCATACGCTGCATCCGCCATGATGGCGGGTTTACGCGAGGCGCGCAGAATCGCCTCGGGGAAATTGAACTCAATCGCGGCGGTCGCGATCGTGGTGCGCGGCCACAGGCAATTCACCGCAATACTGTCTGCGGAAAATTCGCGCGCCATACCCAGTGCGCACAGACTCATGCCGTATTTAGAAATGGTATAAGCCAAATGCGGCGCGAACCATTTGGCATCCAGGTTAAGCGGCGGCGACAGCATCAGCATATGCGGATTATCCGCCTGTTTGAGATAGGAGATGCAGGCTTGCGATACCAGAAAAGTCGCGCGCATATTTACGTCCCACATCAAGTCGAGTTTTTTGGCGGGGGTATCCAGCGTGCCGCTCACCCTGATCGCACTGGCATTATTCACCAGCACATCAATGCCGCCAAACTTTTCCACCGTCTGCGCCACCGCAGCCTGGATCGCCTGCTCGTCGCGCACATCCAGCTGGATCGCCAGCGCCTGTCCGCCCGCTTGTACCACCTCATCGGCCACCGTAAATATCGTGCCGGATAATTTGTCATGCGCTGTGATCGTCTTGCCGGTGATCACCAGCTTCGCGCCGTCCCGCGCGCAACGCAGTGCAATTTCCCGTCCGATACCGCGGCTGGAGCCGGTAATGAAAATCGTTTTGCCGCGCAAGTCGTTCATTACTGGCATCCCATTTCACTGTTAAACAGGGCAAAGCACAAACTTATCAAAACATGAAAAATGGCAAAGTGCTTCCAATTTACAGGGATTAACAGGATAGACAGGATAAAATCTTGCGCATCCTGTGCATCCATGTGTGAATGCTGAAAATTTCAAATCATCTGAAGGCACTCACCTTACCAAGCCAGCACACCACCCGACGCCTCCACCCCGAAATACGTCCCCTTGCTGTGAGTCGAACTCGGGAACAGCAAGCCGGAGCCAGCAGCATTTCGAACCTCATTACCGTAGCCTATAGTCAATGCAAAGTTTCCCTGTGGCGGGTCACGAAAAATCACTTTTAAACTGTTTTCCCTGGAGTAGCCATCCACAAAAACGTTGCTGCTATCGATATCCCATGAAAAGCGTTCATGGCTTGCGCTGATTATCCATGGCCATACCGGCGTGTAAGTAAAGCCAACTCTGGCACGATTGTTGGTTCTTTCACTATAACTATAAATCTCCATGTCGAAATGCACCGCCACTTTTTCATTGAAGCGGTATGCATACATGAATCCCGGCAGCAGAGCTGAACTCCCCTTGATTTCGGCACTTATACCTGCGGCATTCTTGTAGGCATACGAAAACCCTCGGTAAAAAGTAACGAACGGAACAAAGGTATAAGGAGTATCGCCGGGAACAGAAGTAGAATAATAAATCCGCCCCAGCCCCATTTCAGACACAAGTTGCGTACCATCACTTACCAGCGACTTGGTATCGAAATAGGTTACCCCCCCGAAAAATCCCTGGCCGGTATTCCGGGCGGATTGTGTCAATGGAAATGGAAATTGAATGATGGCTTCGCTCAGCGCATTGGAATCCTTCTGTGATTTTGTTCCAACGTAAATAACGCTCAAATTAACATCCAGCTTGTCATTGGTGGCGGCATCCGCGTATTGAATTAATATGCCAAACAACGCAACTGCCACAACGATACTGATTGAATGATTGGTACGCAAAGCTTCTCCTTGGTTTTTGAATATGGGGTGTTTTGAATATCATTTGGGGGGTTTCGAATATCATTTTGATCCGACCGCCGCGCGCAATTGTTCGGGCGCAAAATCATCCACCATGATGACCTTGCGGCGCAGCGCATAGTCGCGTTCCAGTTGCAATGCCTCGTCCGCACTGATGAAACCGTGGTCACGCGCCTCGGCAATACGCAATAATTCTTCCAGTGCAGTTAACTTGCCGGCCTTGCGCGCCTCTTGCACCTTGACCTGCAACGGCTCGCAGGCCAGCGTGCTGGCCAAGGCGGCCTCTAAAGCACCCACTGCATCCTGTTCATCATCAGGAATATATATTCCCGCCGTCAAACGGTCACGCGCCGCGCCGGGCTGCATCAACAGTGTGGCGATTTGATGTCCCATGTG
>JBDTPU010000117.1:0-4243 GCA_039932535.1 Gallionella sp.
TCGGTATGCTGTAGCAAATCTTCGGCACTTTCCTGATGGCCGCGAAACAGGCTGACGCCGATGCTGGCGGTGGAATGACATTCGATCCCATTGAGAATATAAGGTTTATCCAGTTCCACGCGGATTTTCTCCGCCACCAATTCAGTTTGAGCAGCGGCCTCTTGCGGGGTACTGCTTAAATCTTCCAGTACCACGACAAATTCATCGCCGCCCAGCCGGGCCACGCTATCGCCCTCGCGCACCCCCGCCTGCAGGCGTCGCGCCACTTCAATTAACAATTGATCGCCCATGGCATGACCACGCGTGTCATTGATGGTCTTGAAGTGATCGAGATCGAGGAACAGCAATGCGCCATGGCGTCCATCGCGCGTCCCCACAAACATGGCTTGACTCAGGCGATCCAGCAACAAGCGTCGGTTCGGCAGCTGGGTGAGTGAGTCATAGAAAGCCAGTTGATGAATTTCCCGTTCCGATTTTTTGTTCAGCGTGATGTCACGGAACACCGCAACATAATTGGTAATTTTGTGGTGGTCATTGTAAACCGCCGTGATGGTGGTTAATTTCGGGTAGATGCTGCCGTCTTTGCGTTTGTCCCATAACTCACCAGACCATTTTCCGGTATTGAGTAATGCTGACCACAAGGATTGATAGAAAGCCGCATTGTGGCGGCCAGATTGGAAAATACGCGGGTTGCATCCAATCACTTCATCGGCATCGTAGCCGGTAATGTCTTGAAAGGCCTGATTGACGCGCAAGATATTGGCATCGGGATCCGTGATCATGATCGCCTCCTGCGTATCGAAGGTGACCGCAGCAATGCGTTGTCCTTCTGCAATTTTCTTGCGTTCGGTAATGTCACGGCAAGAGCCATGCACATTGCCATCAGGCAGGGTGACTGCACTCATCTCCAACAATATCCTGCTGCCATCTTTTCTGTTGAGTTGCAATTCCCGGCTCGCTACTCTCCCTGCCTGCGCAATGTTTTGGAAACGCTCACGATAAATATCACGAAATTCCGGCGTCACCAAATCATAAATCGGGGTGGCCAATAGCTCTGCCCGGGAATAGCCCAGTAAAGACTCAAAGCGATCATTGACATATATCCAGCGTTCCGTGAGCGGGTCAGCCACGAACACCGCATCGGCAGCGTAATCCATCAACATGCGTGATGTGCGTTCACTGTCGCGCAGCTCTAGCTCAATCTTTTTGCGTTGGGAAATATCGCGGCTCGAAGCAATGAAATAATGCCGCCCATCCAGCTCCACGCTGGCGGTACTGATTTCAACATTAATCAGCTCGCCATCTTTGCGTCGATGGACAGTCTCGAACCGAGCGCCTTTCCCGATAAAACTCCTGAGCCGCTCCTGCAATTGTCCCCCTGTATATTGGGCATTCACGGTAGCTATATTCAAACTCAGCATTTCCTCCAGGCTATAACCCAACATATTACAAAAAGCATCATTGGCTTCTACTATATTGCCCTGCATATCCATGATATGTATGCCATCAATGGCGGTTTTCAGCAATGTCTGGTAGCGCCGCAACAGCGCTTCTGTTTTCTCCTTAATTTGTTGCCGCTCAGTGATGTCATGGATAATTGAAAAAAGCATCCTTTGCCCCCCCATTTCGATGGGCGATGAATGCACTTCCACTGTACGCATTTCGCCATTGGCCAACCGATGAGGGAAAATAAAATAGTTGCGTTCTTCGCGCATCGCCTGCGCACGTTCGATGGTCACTTCAGTTGGGGGTTGGGTATTAATTTGCGCAATGCCCATGCCGATCAACTGTTCCAGCGGATAGCCATAGAAACGGCTGGCTGCTACATTGGCATCCTTAATCACACCCGAGTCGGGTTCTATCAGCAGCATGATGGAACTGTGCCGTTCAAACATCTGCCGGAAGCGCAGTTCATTTTGTTGCACCACCTCGTCCGCCTGTTTGCGCCTGACCTGTAAAGCCGTTACCAACAGATTGACCAACGCCAGACTAGCCAGGAACAACCACAAAAACCATAGACCCTGCTGCATCTCGACGTCATAAAATGGACCCAATCCCAGGCTGGTTGAGACTGCGGCAATAACCGCGGAAAACATTACCCCCAACGACGAGCCCATTACCCCAAAGCGTATAGCTGACCAGACTATCAGCGGCAACATCAGAAAAGCCCCATGTTCATGGAGAACAAATACACCCCACCCAAGAACGAACATGACCGAAAACCAAGCCAGAAACTCCGCTCGTTGCGCCCATAATTTTTTCCAGCGGACCCGCGAAATATTGAGCAGTAACGGAGCCACCAGCAACACGCCGACAAAATCACCTGCCCACCAGGAGAACCAGGCCGCACCGGCATTTTGCACAGACAAAATATTGAATGCCAGCAGGCTGACCACGCCGATAGTGGCGCTGATCAGCACCCCTACGGCAGCCGCTTCAATCAGAAATAAGACGTCTTTTGCTTGATCCAGCACACCATGAAATTTCAGTCGATGCATCCACCAGACAGCAAGCAGAGGTCCCAAGGTATTGCCCAGTGCAATACAACAGTCCAGCAAGAGGGAAGAGTCTATCGAGAAATTACTAGCCACGGCGCCCACAAATATCCCCATCCAGCAGATATAACCCCAACGCATCAACGCCGCCACGGCAATGCCGGTGGGTAGCCAGATCAAGGTGATATGAGAACCCATATAAGGAATTGCCAGCCCCAGCTTGGCACTGACAAAATAAGCCAGCGCCACCATTGTGATCTGCGCAGCAATTTTATATTTGCTTGGGGAGGCCGGAGTTGCTGACAATAGCTGATGGGGCATAAAATTTAGCCAGCAATCTACATAACCCGAATATCAGCACTAGATGACCGCCTGCCTATCAACCTTTTTGTAAACACTCGACTCTCCCTGTCATCGATCACGCAAAGCCGCCCTCACTTTGCAAATTGCCCAGTCTCTTTTTACTTTTGAAGACGGAATGGCAAGCTAGTGGAATATTAAAACTAATCCCGCCATATTCATATAGACGAAACGATAAAGTTTCATCACAACCGGACAAGACGAGGACTCGACAACCCCTTATAATCGCGCTTCAATTTGTCTCGCCTTCTCAAGGATTTTTCATATGCCACCCAGTACTGCATCGCATAGCCTGTTCAATACCCGTAAAACTTTCCAGCTCGGCAGCAACAAGCAGGGGGTTCTGTATTCGTTGCCCGCATTGGAAGCCGCAGGTTTAGGCAAGATTTCGCGTCTGCCGGTGTGCATCCGTATTGTGCTCGAAGCAGTATTACGCAATTACGATAATAAGAAAATTACTGAAGCGCATATCCGCCAGCTGGCCAACTGGCAGCCGAATGCAGCGCGCACGGAAGAAATTCCTTTTGTGGTGGCGCGCATTGTATTGCAGGATTTCACCGGCGTGCCGCTGCTGGTTGACCTCGCCGCAATGCGCGACGCCGCTGCCGTGATGGGCAAAGACCCCAAGATCATCGAGCCGCTGGTGCCGGTCAATCTGGTAGTAGACCACTCGGTGCAGGTGGATTACTACAACAGCCCAGATGCATTGAAATTGAACATGGAGCTGGAATTTGAGCGCAACGCCGAACGCTACAAATTTATAAAATGGGGTATGCAAGCCTTCGATACTTTTAAAGTAGTGCCGCCCGGCGTCGGCATCGTGCATCAGGTCAATCTCGAATATCTGGCGCGCGGTGTGCTGCAAAAAGATGGTGTTTATTATCCCGATACGCTGGTCGGCACGGACAGCCACACCACTATGATCAACGGCATCGGCGTAGTTGGCTGGGGTGTCGGCGGCATCGAGGCGGAAGCGGGCATGCTGGGCCAGCCGGTATATTTCCTGACGCCTGATGTGGTCGGGGTAAACCTCAAGGGTAAGCTGCGCGAAGGCGTGACGGCGACGGACTTGGTGCTGACCGTCACCGAGTTGTTGCGCAAGCATAAAGTGGTCGGCAAATTCGTCGAGTTTTTCGGCGCGGGTACCGCCGCTCTCACGTTGCCCGACCGCGCCACCATCGCCAACATGGCGCCCGAATACGGCGCGACTATGGGGTTCTTTCCGGTGGACGATGTCACGGTGGCGTATCTGCGCAACACCGGGCGCAGCGATGAGGAAGTGGACGCTGTTACCGCCTACTTCAAGGCGCAAGGTTTATATGGCATTCCGCAAGCCGGGCAAATTGATTACAGCAGCGTGGTGGAATTGGACCTCGCCAGCATCGAGC
>JBDTPU010000118.1:0-1716 GCA_039932535.1 Gallionella sp.
GCGCAGCGCTGCAACAACAGGTGCTGGCATCATTTCAAAAGACGACGCCACTGCATATCTGCGGCAGTGGCAGCAAATCTTTTTTGGGGCGCAAAACTACCACCGAACCGTTCGGGCTGAGCCTGTCGAAGCCTGTCCTAAGCACAACAATATCCATTCACCCTTCGACAAGCTCAGGGCGAACGGATTTTGAGGAACATCCACAAAGATCAATCAAGACCATTGATGTCAGATCACATCGCGGCATCGTCGAGTACGACCCGCGCGAACTGGTATTAACGGCGCGCAGCGGTACCACGCTGAAGGAAATTGAAGCCGCTCTCGCGGAAGCCAATCAGATGCTGGCATTCGAGCCGCCGCATTTTGGTGAAGACGCAACACTGGGTGGAACCATCGCCTGCGCTCTGTCCGGACCGCGCCGCCCTTACAGCGGATCAGCGCGCGATTTCGTGCTGGGCTGTCAGTTGCTGAATGGTCGCGGCGAAATCATGCGCTTCGGCGGACAAGTGATCAAAAATGTTGCGGGCTACGATGTCTCACGCCTGATGACCGGCGCTCACGGCACGCTGGGGATACTGCTCGAAATCAGCCTGAAAGTGCTGCCACGTCCCGCAGCCAGCATTACCGTCGCGCGCGAGTGCAGTCCGGAGGAAGCCATTGCAAGCATGAGCGCGCTGCTGAACAAGCCGCTGCCGGTAGATGGCGCGTGCTATCACGGCGACCACTGCTATATGCGAATTTCCGGCAGCGCGCAGGCGGTTAAGGAAGCGTGCACCAAAATTCCCGGCGATGTGATGGCCGATGCGGAAAAATTCTGGCATGCATTGCGCGAGCATGAGCTACCCTTCTTTCGGCATGCCAACAAAGCCACGCTGTATCGCATCATGGTCAAACCGGCCACGCCGCCATTGCACATTGCAGGCTCATGGCTGCTGGACTGGGGCGGCGCGCAGCGCTGGCTGTATAGTAGTGAAGACATCGCAGCGATACGCCACCGCGTCGAACTGGCTGGCGGGCATGTCACTGTCTTTCGCGGCGGCAATCAAGATGACCCAATATTCCAGCCACTCCCTGCTGCGCTGCTGACCATACACCAGCGGCTGAAGGCCAGTTTCGATCCACAAAATATTTTCAATCGCGGACGGATGTATGCCGAAATTTAAAAAATTTTGTCGTTCCCGCGCAGGCGGGAACCCAGCCAATCAAACAATCTGGTTTCCCGCCTGCGCGGGAATGACGGCTTAATTCGGCATATTCCTGAACTGACATGCAAACTTCCATACCTGCCCAACTTTTAAACCATCCCGACATGGCGGAAGCCGACAGCATCCTGCGCGCCTGCGTGCATTGCGGATTCTGCAATGCGACCTGCCCGACCTATCAATTGCTGGGCTCGGAACTGGACGGGCCGCGCGGACGGATTTACCTGATCAAGGAGATGCTGGAAACCGGCGAGGCCACCAACAAAACCCGCTTGCATCTGGACCGTTGCCTGACCTGCCGCGCCTGCGAAACCACCTGTCCTTCCGGTGTGCAATACGGACGCCTGGTGGATATAGGCCGCGAGATGGTCGAAGCAAAAGCGCCTCGTTCCGTGCCGCAAAAATTATTGCGACAAGCCATGCTCACGGTTATTCCTTACACTGCGCGCATGGCGCTTGCGTTGAAGCTGGCGCGCCTGTTCCGTCCATTGCTGCCACTACAACTGCGGAAAAA
>JBDTPU010000119.1:0-2162 GCA_039932535.1 Gallionella sp.
GCGTAATCGAGGCGCATGCCTGTGCGCAAATGGCGCAGCAGATAATGCTGGATGCGATGCCACGCGCCCTGATTGCCCGGTTCTTCCTGGCACCATACCAGTTCGGTGGCTTTCGGATAAGCGGCGATTTGCGCGGCGAAATCATCATGCGGGAACGGATAAAGCTGCTCGATGCGAATGATCGCCATATCGGTGATGTTCTGGGCGCGCCGTGCTGCCATCAGCTCGTAATATATTTTGCCGCTGCATGCAATGATGCGCCGCACTTTATTGGTGGTCAGTGTGTCTGATTCCGCGATTACCGGCCGAAATTTCCCCTGCGTCAATTCGGCGATGGGCGATGCGGCGTCCTTGCTGCGCAGCAAGCTTTTAGGCGTGAATAAGATCAGCGGTTTGCGATACGGACGCAACATCTGCCGACGCAGCAGGTGGAACATTTGCGCCGGCGTGGAAGGCACGCACACCTGAATGTTGTAGTCGGCGCACAGTTGCAGATAGCGCTCGATGCGTGCGGAAGAATGTTCCGCGCCGCCGCCTTCGTAGCCGTGCGGCAACAGCATCACCAGCCCGCATAATCTTCCCCACTTCACTTCGCCGGACGCGATGAACTGGTCGATTACCACTTGCGCGCCATTGGCGAAATCGCCGAACTGCGCTTCCCACAACACCAGTGAATCCGGCTCGGCAGTGGCATAGCCATATTCAAAACCCAGCACCGCCTCTTCGGACAGCAGCGAATCAATCACCAAGAAATCGGCCTGGTCGGGCGCGAGATGTTGCAAAGGCGTGTACACCCCTTCGTGCCACTCCACGCGATTCTGGTCATGCCATGTGGCGTGCCGGTGAAAGAACGTGCCGCGTCGCGTGTCCTGTCCGGACAAGCGAATCGGATAGCCTTCAGTGAGTAGCGTCGCATAAGCAAGGTTTTCCGCCATGCCCCAGTCCAGTGATAATTCGCCGCGCGCCATGGCGATGCGATCTTCAACAATTTTTTGCACGCGTGAATGCAGTGTGAAATTTTCCGGCACGGTGGTCAGCGGCGCGGCCAGTTGCTGCAAACGCGCCAGCGGCACGGCAGTATCTACCGCCACATCCCACTGCACACCGCGCTGAAACAGCGCCCAGTCGGAAGCCATTTTATTGGGAGTTATTTTGCGGGCATCCGGTTTGCTGTCACTTTTTTCCAGCGCAGGCTGAATGGAATTGCGTCCTTCATCCATCGCGCGGCGATACTCGGCAATCATCGCCTCTGCTTCATCAGGAGCCAGCACATTTTCCTCCGCCAGCCGCTGCGCATACAGCGTGCGCGTGCCGGGGTGCTGGCGGATGAAGCGATACATGAATGGCTGGGTGACCAGCGGTTCGTCCTGCTCGTTGTGTCCGAGTTTGCGGAAGCACACCAGGTCGATCACCACATCCTTGTTGAACTGCATCCGGTAATCCAGCGCGATTTCGGTAATCAGCAAGGCCGCATCGGGGTCGTCCCCATTGACATGAAAAATTGGCGCATCCACCATTTTCGCCACATCAGTGCAATAAGTGCTTGAGCGCATGTCGCGTGCATCCGAGGCGGTGAAGCCGATCTGATTGTTAACGATGACGTGCACCGTGCCGCCGGTATGATAGCCGCGCGTTTGCGACATGCTCAGCGTTTCCATCACCACGCCTTGTCCGGCAAACGCCGCATCGCCGTGCAATAAAACCGGGATCACTTTGGAACCGTCGAAGTCCTTGAGGCGATGCTGGCGCGCGCGCACCGAGCCTTCGACCACCGGGTTGACGATTTCCAGGTGCGAAGGGTTGAACGCCAGCGCCACATGCAGGTTGCCGCCCGGCGTGGCAATGTCGGCAGAAAACCCCTGATGATATTTCACGTCGCCGGAAGTCAGATTTTCCGCGTGCACCCCTTCGAATTCGGCGAACAGCATGCCCGGTTGTTTGCCCAGAATGTTGACCAGCACATTCAGACGCCCGCGATGCGCCATGCCAATCACCGCTTCTTGCACACCTTGCGTGCCACAGCGTTGCAATAAATGATCGAGCAGCGGAATCAGCGTTTCACTGCCTTCCAGCGAGAAGCGTTTCTGCCCGACAAACTTGGTGTGCAGATAACGTTCCAGCGTTTCGGCGGCGGTCAAGCGCTGCATGATGCGGCGGCGCAT
>JBDTPU010000120.1:0-2279 GCA_039932535.1 Gallionella sp.
ACTCAATGTTCAGACCATTAAAGTGGACTGGATAAAGTAAGGGCACTGTACCCAACTCGGGGACATTACGCAGGTGGTTTTTCAAACGAAAATCTACTACCGGGCCAGTAGACACTTGAATGCCAAGCTCTTCCAAGGAGTACCGAACTCCTGTCGATAATTTTATTTCATCACACTCCGGCGAAGTAGGAACGTGAATAAAACGCTCTGAATCACCGGCAAAGACTATGCGTTCAAATGGATGCACATGTGTCACAAGATCGGTCAAGCTATCATCCGTTGAAGTCGTAACCTTCACTTCATCTTGTTGGCCGCCGCGCTCAAGCACAATGATAATATTCTCCTGCAAAACGTTATCATCTTTAAATGCCTGATTGCGTGATTTGAATAAGTGTATCTGCCTGATAGCGGCTCGTTCGAAAAGAAAATTGCGGAAGGGGCGGTAGTACGGTCCATTGCAAAAAACTTCTAGGGATGATCGCTACAACCTGCCCGCCTGGCGCCATCATCGCCAAGGTTAAAGCCACAAAAGCGGAATATAAATTAACCGTTTCTATCCCTGTCTGCCGCAGCAAAAAACGGTGACGTGAATCACTGTTTATTTTCTTGTATGGAGGATTGAGAATGGCATGAGAATAGCCATTGCTCTTGCCGAACTGGATTCGATTAACAGCCTTCTCAATAAAGTCGCCACCAATTATTTCGTAGGAAACTGGAACTCGCCCAACATAGCCGGTCAAGGTATGCTCCAAGTCTGCGTGCAGAAGATCGTCCAGTTCAAAGGCCGTAATTTCAACTTTGCCAAAAACAAAATTTCCTGCACTGCACCGCTCAAGAAAAGCACTTGAGAGCGAACCAATTCCTGCGCCGGGATCAAGCAAACGACAAACTTTCTGTGTTGTCGGATAAAACAAACCAGCCATATATTGAGCTGTTCTTGCAGGCGTAAAAAATTGTCCAAGCTGCGACTTTTTTTTCGCCGTGGTGTTTTTCGAAACTTGTAACCTGGTTTTTTCGAGTGTTAACAGCAATGAAACGTCCCTCTTGAGAAGCCGTGATTATTTATTTGTGATGTCAACAATCACTCATCACCATTTTATTCAATATGGTAATTCGGTGCTTCCTTGGTGATCTGCACGTCATGCACATGCGATTCACGGATGCCTGCGGAAGTGATCTCGACGAACTCGGCCTGGGTGTGCATGGTGGGAATATCGGCGCATCCCATATAACCCATGCTCGAGCGCAAGCCGCCCATCAGTTGATGGATTACCGCAATCACGCTGCCCTTGTAGGGTACGCGGCCTTCCACACCTTCCGGCACCAACTTGTCCTGGTCGTCTTCGTTGTCCTGAAAATAGCGGTCGCTGGAACCTTGCTGCATCGCGGCCAAGCTGCCCATGCCGCGATAGGACTTGTAGGAACGTCCCTGGAATAATTCGATTTCGCCCGGTGCTTCTTCGGTGCCGGCGAACAAGCCGCCGATCATCACCGCATGCGCGCCCGCCGCGATCGCTTTCGAAATGTCGCCGGAGTAGCGTATACCGCCGTCAGCGATCAGCGGCACGCCGGTTCCGTGCAACGCTTTGGCCACACTCTGAATCGCGGCGATCTGCGGCACACCGACACCTGCGACAATACGCGTGGTACAAATCGAACCGGGACCAATGCCAACCTTCACGCCGTCGGCACCGTGATCGAGCAATGCCTTCGCCGCACTGCCGGTGGCAATGTTTCCACCAATGACTTCGACATGCGGGAAATTGGCCTTGACCCACTTGACGCGATCCAGCACGCCCTGCGAATGGCCGTGCGCGGTATCCACCACGATCACATCCACACCTGCCTCGGCCAGCAACACGACCCGCTCATCGGTGCCCTCGCCCACGCCGACTGCCGCGCCAACACGCAGATGACCATGACTGTCTTTACACGCAAATGGATGCTCGTTGGATTTCAGGATGTCCTTCACCGTCATCAGACCGCGCAACTCGAACGCATCGTTCACCACCATCACGCGCTCGATGCGATGTTTGTGCATCAGGTTGCGCGCCTCTTCCAGGCTGGTATTTTCCTTGACGGTGATCAGCCGCTCCAGCGGCGTCATGATATTTTTGATCGGCTGGTCCAGATTATTTTCGAAGCGCAGATCGCGATTGGTGACAATGCCGACCAACTTTTTCCCTTGCACCACCGGCAAGCCGGAAATCTTGTGCTGGCGCGTCAAACTCAACACATTGCGCACCGTCATGTCCGGTGTGATCGTAATCGGATCCTTG
>JBDTPU010000121.1:0-2312 GCA_039932535.1 Gallionella sp.
CGCGCCCGTTCGACAAGTCTCCCCCTCCCCCTCCCCCTCCCTAACCCTCCCCCAGGGGGAGAGGGAACAGAATGCTGACCCCACTCGCACCAACAGCGCGCATTACGAAAAGATACTAACTGAAGCGCAGTTAGATATATGGCTGGAAAAAATCCTCGCCGCCGAACTGGTGTGTGTAGATACCGAGACCACCGGGCTGGATATGATGAATGCGCAACTGGTCGGCATCTCGTTCGCCATCACGCCGCACGATGCGGCCTATTTGCCGTTGGCGCATATCTATCCCGGCGCACCGGATCAGATCAATCGCGAACACGCGCTGCACAAATTGAAATCGTGGCTGGAAAGTCCCAAGCATAAAAAAGTCGGCCAGAACCTCAAATACGATATACATATTTTTGCCAATCATGGCATCGCGCTGGCGGGGATACACGACGACACGTTGCTGCAATCCTACGTGCTGGAAAGCCACAAGCCGCACGATATGGACAACCTCGCGCTGCGTCATCTCAACGTGAAAACCATCAGCTTTTACGACGTGGCGGGCAAGGGTGCGAAACAGATTTGTTTTGATCAGGTAGACCTTGATACCGCCACGCACTATGCCGCCGAAGATGCCGACATCACTTTGCAACTGCATCAGAATCTGTTCCCGCAGATCGAAGTTCAACAAGGTTTGTTGCATGTGTATCGCGAAATCGAAATACCTACCATGCAGGTGCTCTACACCATGGAACGCAACGGCGTATTGCTGGATTGTGCGTTATTGCAAATCCAGAGCCGCGAGCTGGGTGAAAAACTGATCGCGCTGGAAGCCAAGGCACATGAGGCCGCCGGGCAACCGTTCAACCTGAATTCGCCGAAGCAGATACAGGAAATCCTGTTCGATAAATTGCAATTGCCGGTCAAGAAAAAAACCCCGGGCGGCACGCCTTCCACCGACGAAGAAGTATTGCAGGAACTTGCGCTCGATTATCCGCTGCCTAAAATTCTGCTGGAATATCGCGGCATGGCAAAACTCAAATCCACCTACACCGACAAATTGCCGCTGTCGGTCAATCGTGCGACAGGCCGCGTGCATACCAGCTATTCGCAAGCCGTGGCGGTCACCGGACGCCTAGCCTCTAACGATCCGAATTTACAGAACATTCCGATACGCAATGCAGAAGGGCGGCGCATCCGCGAAGCCTTCATCGCGCCGCAAGGTTCGCGCATCGTGTCGGCGGATTATTCGCAGATCGAATTGCGCATCATGGCGCACTTGTCAGGCGATGCGGGGTTGCTCACCGCATTCGCCAACAACGAGGACATCCATCGCGCCACCGCAGCGGAAATTTTCATGGTCGCGCCCGCAGAAGTGTCAGGCGAGCAGCGCCGCTATGCCAAGGTCATCAACTTCGGCCTGATCTACGGCATGTCCGTGTTCGGCCTGGCCAAACAACTCGGCATCGAGCGCGGCGCGGCGCAAGCGTATACCGCCCGCTACTTCGCGCGCTATCCCGGCGTGGCCGACTACATGCAGCGCACCCGCGAACAGGCCAAGCAACAAGGTTATGTCGAAACCGTATTCGGTCGCCGCCTGTGGCTGCCGGAAATCAACAGCAGCAACGGCATGCGCCGCCAAGGCGCAGAACGCGCCGCGATCAATGCGCCGATGCAAGGCACGGCGGCGGATTTAATCAAGCTGGCGATGATTGCCGTGCAGGCTTGGCTGGAAAAGGAAAAGCTACAAACACGACTCATCATGCAAGTGCATGATGAGCTGGTACTCGAAGTGCCGGAAGCGGAGCTGCATCTGGTCAAAGAAATGCTGCCCAAGCTGATGTGCGGTGTCGCTGAACTGCGAGTGCCGCTATTGGTGGAATTGGGCGAGGGCAGGAATTGGGATGAGGCGCATTGATATTGTTGTTGGCCCCTTGAGGGTGCTACTATGTTTCGCACTTAACACCGGGCAAGGAGCGTGTGGTCATGTTAAAAGATATTGAAGAAATTGCAAAAGCAACCATGCAGCTTGATCTGGAAGACCGTGCCCGACTTGCGGGAAAACTGCTTCTCAGTCTTGATGAGCCATCATCATCCGAGCTTGACCGCCTATGGTTGGACGAAGCGGAACGTCGCCTTGACGATTACCGCTCGGGCAAGACGCAGGGCATTCCCAGCGAAGACGTATTCCGACGCGCTATTTCCGACCTATCTTGAAATCAGAGTTTCTGCCCGAGGCAGATGAAGAATTCAGAGAGGCGGCTCGATATTACGAAAGTGAAGCTCCCGGCGTGGGTATGGCATTTGTTGTGGAAGTTCACAAGGCAGTC
>JBDTPU010000122.1:0-4154 GCA_039932535.1 Gallionella sp.
CAGCTTGAGCACTTCCTGATCGCGCTCGTCATAACGCAACGCTTCCAGCACATATATCACCACCTGCACGTCGCGCAGACTGCTGGTGACGACACGGTTCATGCCGCGGTTCAGCGCGTTGAGATGCTTGGTCTGGAACCCCGGCGTATCGACGAACACAAATTGGCTGTGTTCATCGGTGTAGATGCCATGAATGCGATGACGCGTGGTCTGCGCCTTGCGCGAAGTGATGCTGATCTTTTGTCCAATCAGATGATTGAGCAAGGTGGATTTGCCCACATTGGGGCGACCGACGATGGCGATGAAGCCGCTGCGAAATGTTTCAGGCACGCTGCCCTCGGGGATGCTCGCAGAATCAATATTGGGTGCTGTCATGTTGTACTTGGTAATTGCTGATAGGCGGCCTGTGCCGCCTGTTGTTCTGCATTGCGTCGGTTGGTTCCCGCACCCCGAGCGGAAATTTTTAATGAGGGGATGACACACTCCACCTGGAAAGATTGCGCATGCGCTTCGCCTTGCAGCGCAATTACATTGTAAGTTGGTAATGGGATCCGCCTGCCTTGCAGATATTCCTGCAACAAGGTTTTGGCATCTTTGCCCAGCGCCTGTATATCAATCTTTTCAAGATAGGGCACATACAGATTCAACACAACCTGCTCTGCCGCCGCAAAGCCTGAGTCCAGCAACACCGCGCCGAACAAAGCCTCCATGGCATCGGCCAATATTGATGGGCGACGAAATCCGCCGCTTTTAAGTTCGCCTTCGCCCAGCCTTAAATGGCTGCCCAGGTCGAGTTGCTGCGCAAGCGTCACCAGCGTTTCTTCCCGGACCAGATTGGAACGCAGCCGTGACAATTCGCCTTCGCTCAATTGCGGATAGTTGCTATACAAATGTTTGGCAATGACACAGCCCAGAATGCTGTCGCCCAAAAACTCCAAGCGCTCGTTATGTTCCGGCGTGTAGCTGCGATGAGTTAATGCGCGTTGCAGTAATTGCGGCTGCTTGAAAACATGTCCCAATTTTTTGCACAGCACATCATTGCGCAAAGATTCCTGCATGCTCTGACTGGCTTTATTTACTTGCACTGCTCGGATTGAATTCCAAATAGAGGCTGACGTTGCCACCAATCGGCACTTTGACAGCGTAGCTGGCACTTAAAACCGGGGTTCCGCCATCGCTGGAAATCTCAATATCTTCGGCTTTAATCGCGGTGATGTTGTCGATCGAAGCACGCCTGTCGAAAGATACCTGAATCTCGCGGGGCGTGGCTTTTTGCATATCCGGATCATGCGCCATCGTGACGAAAATATTTTTGATTTGCGCTTCCTGCATGTAAGGCGGAATGAGTTTTAGCCCGATGATGCTGAACAGGACTAACAGAAAAGCGCCGAAAACAAACCCGCCAAAACTGATACCGCGTTGTGCTACTCGCATTGCTGTATTCATTTCCCCTCCCGGTTTAATTGATTGATAGACCGATGCGCTTCAAGTCAGAAAAATTCATCCAGATGAAAAATGCTTTGCCGACGATCTGGTTGTCCGGCACAAATCCCCAATAGCGGCTGTCACGGCTGTTATCCCGATTATCGCCCATCATGAAGTATTGTCCTGCGGGCACCTTGCAGCGCACCAGCTCGTTGTCATAGCTGCAATTTTCTCGACCGGGAAATTCGATAACAGCACTCAGATGTAAAGTCGGCATCTCCGGGTTGATCAGCACTGCGTGCTTGTGTTGTCCTAATATTTCGAGGCGCTTTTCGGTATGCACGAAGTTCAGCCCGCTCTCAACGTAATTGTAATCGCCATCCGCTTGTTGTGGTTGTTCGACCCCGTTGATCCACAGCCGCTTGTTGTGATATTCGACAGTATCGCCGGGAATCCCTACCACGCGCTTGATGTAATCCAGCGATGGATTTTCCGGGTAACGGAATACCATCACATCACCGCGCTGCGGATTATTTAACGGGATGATTTTCTGGTTAAGAATGGGCAAGCGCACGCCGTAGGTAAATTTATTCACCAGAATAAAATCGCCCACTTGCAGAGTCGGCATCATCGAACCGGAAGGTATCTTGAATGGCTCAACAAAAAAGGAACGAATGAAGAATACCACCAGAATGACCGGGAAGAAACTCTTGGCATACTCTACCCACCAAGGCTCGCCAACCTCGCTGCCGCGCCTGGCTGCCAAAGCAAAACGATCCAGCAACCAGATGCCGCCGGTGACCAACAACAATACGAACATGATTAATGCGAAATCCATTTTTATTCCCTTAGTCGTCTACGCGCAGAATCGCCAGGAAAGCCTCTTGCGGAATTTCCACACTGCCCACCTGCTTCATGCGTTTTTTGCCGGCTTTTTGTTTCTCCAGCAATTTTTTCTTGCGCGAAATATCGCCGCCATAACACTTGGCCAACACATTTTTGCGCATTGCCTTGACGTTCTCGCGCGCAATGATGTTTGATCCGATCGTCGCCTGGATCGCCACATCGTACATCTGGCGCGGTATCAATTCGCGCATCTTGGCTGCCACTTCACGGCCCCGGTGCTGGCTGTTGGCGCGATGCACGATCAGCGACAGCGCATCCACTTTTTCGCCGTTGATCAGCATGTCCACCTTGACCACCTCCGCTGCGCGATATTCCTTGAACTCGTAATCCATCGACGCGTAGCCGCGCGATACCGATTTCAGCTTGTCAAAAAAGTCCATCACGATTTCCGCCATCGGCATTTCATATACCAGATTCACCTGCTTGCCGTGATAACTGATATTTATCTGGTTCCCGCGCTTCTGCGTGCACAGCGTGATGACCGAGCCGACGTACTCATTCGGCATGTACAGATTCACCGTCACAATCGGCTCGCGAATTTCCTCAATCTTCGAGGGATCCGGCATCTTGGCCGGATTGTCCACGACCAGCATCTTGCCGTCACGCTGCACTACTTGATAAATGACTGTCGGCGCAGTGGTAATTAAATCCATATCGAACTCGCGCTCCAGCCGCTCTTGCACGATTTCCATATGCAGCAGCCCGAGAAAACCGCAACGAAAACCGAAGCCCAATGCCTGCGAAACTTCCGGCTCGTAACGCAGCGCGGCATCATTCAGCTTGAGCTTTTCCAGCGAGTCGCGCAGTGCTTCATACTGATTCGATTCCACCGGAAACAGTCCGGCAAATACCTGCGGCTGCACTTCCTTGAAACCGGGCAACGCCTGCTTCGCGGGTTTGCCCAGATGGGTAATCGTATCGCCCACTTTAGCCGCTTTCAATTCCTTGACGCCGGCAATAATAAATCCGACCTGGCCTGCGCTCAAGCTCATGCGCGGCTGCGATTTGGGCGTGAATACGCCGATATTTTCAGTCAGATGTTGCGCCCCGGTAGCCATGAACAGGATTTTTTCCTTGGGCTTGAGCGTACCATTCATCACCCGCACCAACATCACTACACCCACATAATTGTCAAACCAGGAATCGATAATCAACGCTTGCAACGGCGCATCCGGATCGCCTTTGGGAGCAGGCACTTTGGCAATCATCGCTTCCAGCACATCCTGCACGCCTTCACCGGTCTTGGCAGAACAACGCGTCGCATCGTGCGCGTCAATGCCGATCACTTCCTCAATTTCTTCAATGGCATTTTCCGGATTGGCCGATGGCAAGTCGATCTTGTTCAGTACCGGCACCACCTCGACACCCAGATCCAGTGCAGTGTAGCAATTTGCCACGGTCTGCGCTTCCACGCCTTGTGACGCATCCACCACCAGCAGCGCGCCTTCGCAAGCCGACAGCGAGCGCGACACTTCGTAAGAAAAATCCACATGCCCGGGGGTGTCAATCAGGTTGAGATTATAAATCTGACCATCGCGCGCCTTATAGCTTAGCGCGGCAGTTTGCGCCTTGATGGTGATGCCGCGCTCGCGCTCCAGATCCATCGAGTCGAGCACCTGCGCTTCCATCTCGCGGTCGGACAAGCCGCCGCACAACTGGATGATGCGATCAGCTAAGGTGGACTTGCCATGGTCGATGTGTGCAATGATGGAAAAATTACGAATATGCTGCATAGAATCCAAAAATAAAACCCCCGCCTGAATCGGCGTTTTCGCAAAGCGCCCGAAATTTCAAAAGGACGGATTCTAGCCGATTTAGGCGGG
>JBDTPU010000123.1:0-1725 GCA_039932535.1 Gallionella sp.
AGCGGGATGGATTCATCCGGCGCAAAAATTACCTGGAGGCGCTGGTAACGTTCGCCCAATATCTGCCGGGCTTGATAATCAGAAATTCCTGCGACGCCATCAGACAATATATTCAACAGCGGTTTGACCCACTGAGCATAACCCCAGTCTAGATTGTTGCCCTTTATGTAGGAAAGGCTGACGCCAGTCCCTACGGACAACAATACTATCTCGTCAATTTGCGAACGTTCAGATTTTGCGTTCGACTGCGAAATCGCCTGAGCAATCGCCACCAAACTAGGGTTATTGGCAAATACTCCGCCATCAATATAACCATCCGCCACAGGAAAATAGGTCGGCGCCGCACAGGTATAAAGCGCCACATCTGCCGCTAAGTTTTCTGCATCCGAATCGCTGCCTGGATAATTATGGAAAATTTTTGGCTTCCACGTTCGCTTCGTATCATCGGCAGCTTCGTTATCCAGATCAAAAGTCGGGATAGTCACTTTCTTTTTGAGATCACCCAATTTCAGGTCACCAAAAATATTTCGCAGTTCCTTTTTTAAAACTTTGTTGGAATAATCCGCGCCTATCGTTTTGCCGATATCCCGTATGTCGTCCCAAATACTGTCATCGAATATTCCGGGACCCGCATTGATATACAAATCACAAATGTCCTGCGGAGATTTGCCGGCAGCCAGTCCCAGCGCAAGGATTCCCCCGGTCGATGTGCCTGCCAACATGTCAACATCGTTCAGCCATCCCTGGATTTTTGGATCATTGTTTAATCGTTGCAGCATGCGTGCCGTGATCAGACCCCGTAAGCCACCGCCGTCGAGAGACAAAATTCTGCACTTGGCCACAACTTCTCCTCGTGAAATTAACCGCCCTATGCGACCGACACTCCCGCCAGTTTCGCCTGTTCATCGGCAAAATAACTACTGCGTACCATAGGGCCGCATGCGGCATGACTGAAGCCCATCTCTTTTGCGGCTTGCTCGAACATCGTGAACGCTTCCAGCGGCGCGTAACGCAGCACCGGCAAATGCCCGTCGGAAGGTTGCAGGTATTGGCCGATGGTGAGCATGTTCACATCGTGCAAGCGCAGATCGCGCATCACTTCGAGAACTTCCTCATCGGTCTCACCCAAGCCCAGCATCAGGCCGGATTTGGTCGGTATATGCGGGAAGCGTGCCTTGAAATCCTTGAGCAGTTTCAGCGAATGCGCATAGTCCGCACCGGGACGCGCCAGCTTATAAAGGCGCGGCACCGTCTCCAGATTGTGATTCAGCACATCGGGCAGGCTGTCGGAAAGCGCGTCCAGCGCCTCTTCCAGCCGACCGCGAAAATCCGGCACCAGAATTTCCAGGCGCGTCGCGGGAGAACTCATTCGTATCGCATTCAGGCAATCAGCAAAATGCTGCGCGCCACCATCGCGCAAATCGTCCCTGTCCACGCTGGTAATGACCACGTATTTCAGTTTGAGCAAACCAATCGAATGCGCGAGATTATCCGGCTCATTCACGTCGGGAGGCAGCGGCTTGCCATGTGCCACGTCGCAGAACGGACAACGCCGCGTGCATAAGTCGCCGAGTATCATGAAGGTCGCCGTGCCCTTGCCGAAACACTCGCCGATGTTCGGGCAGGAAGCCTCCTCGCACACCGTGTGCAGATTGTGCTCGCGCAGCATGCGCTTCACATCGTGATAACCCTGCCCGCTGCCGGACTTCACGCGTATCCATTCCG
>JBDTPU010000124.1:0-3685 GCA_039932535.1 Gallionella sp.
CTTTCGGCAATTTGCTGCAAGGCGTGCCGTTCAGCTTCGACAATGACATGCGCGTAACCTATGCCGGCAGCTTCTGGCAACTGCTCAATCCGTTCGGCCTGCTGGTCGGCGTGGTCAGCCTATCCATGTTGCTGATGCATGGTTCGATCTATCTGCAAATCAGAACCGAAGGCGTGATCGCGCAACGTGCGCGACGCGCAACCAGGATCGCCGGCGCGGTGTTCATCTTGGCCTTCGTCCTCGCCGGTGTCTGGATCATGAACGGTATCGACGGCTATCGCATCGTGTCTATGCTTTCACCCAATGTCGAATCAATCCCGCTCGACAAGATGGTTGAAAAGGTCGCTGGCGCATGGATGAACAACTATCACCGCCATCCTTTGCTGTGGTTAGCGCCGCTGCTTGGCATCGCAGGGACACTGCTGGCGATCGTGTTGTCCGACGCGAGGAAGCCCGTTCTGGCTTTCATCGCGAGCGCCATCACGCTGGCCGGGGTGATCTTCACCGCGGGCTTCGCGATGTTCCCATTCATCATGCCGTCGAGCTCGGATCCGCGCAGCAGCCTGACGATATGGGACTCGGTTTCCAGCCACATGACGTTGCAAATCATGTTCTGGGTGGTGCTGATCTTACTGCCCATCGTGCTGGCCTATACCTCCTGGGTGTACAGTGTGCTGCGCGGAAAGATAACTGTCGAAACGGTCAGAGCAAACGACCATAACATTTACTGAAAGGAATTAATCATGTGGTATTTTTCCTGGATGCTGGGCGTCGGACTGGCAATGGCGTTCGGCATCATCAATGTGATGTGGCTGGAAGCGGAATACTTCTGCAAGATCGAACCCGAAGAGACGAGATCGGGGAAAAATTAAACTGGCCATTTTTTCTGCTGAATCCACGTTAGTGCAGCAGCGCACAGAGATACCCCGCGTTGACGCGTATCATCAATTTACCTCTAAACTCTCAGTCGGATGATGCAGCGATTGTCACACTCCGATTTTTCATTCGTTGAACGCTCGTTGTTCCGCATTCACCAAGGAGAAAGGCATCATGTTACACAGCACGAACGATCTTGAGGGCTACGCCATCCGCGCAACGGACGGCGATATTGGTAAAGTGAAAGACTTTTATTTCGATGATGAAGCCTGGGTTATCCGTTATCTTGTTGTCGACACTGGCACCTGGCTATTGAGCCGTGACGTGTTGATCTCACCTATTTCGATAGGCACTCCGAATTGGGCAGACAAGGTGCTATCCGTTTCGATCAGCAAACAGCAGGTCGAGAATAGTCCCGACATTGACACCGACAAGCCGGTCTCACGGCAGCACGAAAGGCGCTACCTTGGGTATTACGGCTATCCATACTACTGGGGTGGCATCGGGCTGTGGGGCGGGGCAGCTTTACCGGGCTCAATGGCAGGCTACGGCACCTTACTTGATATGCCCAATACCATGTCTCCGGAAGCTGAAGAAGCCTACGCACGCGCTGACCAGGCGCGGCACCAGAATGACGATCCCCGCCTGCGCAGTTGTAAAGCGATAATGAGCTACCACATTGCGGCGACAGATGGTGACATCGGCCACGTACAGGGTCTGCTCGTCGATGCGGAAACATGGGCCATTCGATACATGATAGTTGACACCAGCAACTGGTGGCTGGGTCACCAGGTACTTGTCGCCCCTCAATGGATCAAGGATGTCAGCTGGTCCGACACCACGGTTTCGATCAACCTGACCCGACAAGTGATTAAAGATGCTCCGCCCTATGATCCGACGGTACAGCTGGATCGCGAACAGGAAATCGACATCTTCAAACACTATGGGCACCCCGGCTATTGGATCGACGAGGCGAACCATAAATCGTGAAGCGTCAACATGACCTCATCAGGCCCATACCCGAAAAAGTCTATTCCCCGATGTGTTATCAGCTCGGCAGTGCTGCCATGAATCGGTTTGACAAATCTTTCAACGATCTGGTCAGCCATGACCGATAACTAAACCAAAGGAAACTGACATGGCCATACAACTCAATGAAGAAAACAACGGCAAGCTGCTCATCATCCATGTCAGCGGCAAGCTGGTAAAAGCGGACTATGAGCAATTTGTGCCCGAGGTTGATCGGCTGGTTCGGCTACACGGGAAGCTGCGCATGCTGTTCGACATGACCGATTTCCACGGCTGGGAAGCCAGCGCGGCGTGGGAGGATTTCAAGTTCGGCATCAAGCACTTTTCCAACATCGAGCGGCTCGCGATGGTCGGAGAAAAACAGTGGCAACACGGCATGGCGACATTCTTCAAGCCATTCACCAAAGCAGAGGTCAGATACTTCGATCACGCCGATCACGCCGAGGCCGGGAAATGGCTGAGGGCAGCGTAGCACTTGGGTGTGATTGGCGCTGCGCTGCGTTGCGATAGACAAGGAGTTGAATCATGAGCGCCACTGATCGAGCTTCGGCTGAAAATGACGGTCCGATTTCGCCATGGTGGCTGCGCACGTTACTGCTCGTGATGGTGCTTGGCTTTGCAGTGCTCATCACGATCACGATGCTTGCCTACCGCAATGCGCCGCCGATACCGGCGCAGGTGGTGGACGCGCAAGGCGCCGCGCTGTTCAGTGGGGACGACATCCGCGACGGCCAGATGGTATTTCTCAAGTACGGCCTGATGGACAATGGCAGCATCTGGGGCCACGGTGCCTATCTCGGTCCGGATTACGCAGCCGAGGCGCTGCATCGTATGGGTGAAGACACCGCCGAGGCCCTCTCCCAACAACAATACCAGCAGTCTTTAGCTGCGTTGACTGTTTCGCAACAGGCGGCAGTGCATGCCGAAACGGCGGTGGCCCTCAAGACTAATCACTACGATGCAGTCACGAATACGCTGCATTTTATCGCCCCGCAAACGACAAGCTACCGCCAGCAGATCAACTACTGGGCCGAGTATTTTCGCCATCCGTCGCGCAATGGCGGCCTGAAACGCGACCTCATCACTGACGCAACCGAGCTGCGTCAGTTCACCGCCTTTGTAACTTGGGCGGCCTGGGCGTCGGTGGCCGCTCGTCCCGGCGAGAATTATTCGTATACCAATAATTTTCCGTACGACCCAACCGTTGGCAATCTGCCCACACCAGACGCGCTGCTGTGGAGTGCGCTCAGCCTGCTCGTATTGTTGGCCGGCATCGCAACGGTGTTGCTCGCGTTCGGGAAGTTCGATTACCTAGGTTGGGTCAGTCGCGGTCGGCAGCTTCAACCGCATCTGCTCCCCGGTGAATCCAGCTCCGGCCAGCGCGCGCTGGTCAAATTCTTCGTGGTCGTGGCGCTGCTGTTCCTCGCGCAAACCCTGCTCGGCGCCGCCACCGCACATTACCGCGCTGATCCGGGCAGCTTTTACGGCTTTCAACTGGAAGAGATATTTCCCGGCAACCTGACACGCACCTGGCATCTGCAGACGGCGATCTTCTGGATCGCGACCGCCTACGTCGCCGCCGCGCTGTTCCTGGCCCGCTCTCTGCGCAGCGACGAACCGCGCTGGCTGGCCGGCTGGGTGCACGTGCTGTTTGCCGCGTTCGCGGTGGTGATAGTCGGCAGCTTGCTTGGCGAGTGGCTCGGTATCTCGCAACTGCTCGGGTCATGGTGGTTCTGGCTCGGCAACCAGGGCTGGGAATATCTGGAGCTGGGCCGGATCT
>JBDTPU010000125.1:0-3543 GCA_039932535.1 Gallionella sp.
ACTGCTCGTCATTACTGCATCGCATCAAGATCAACGACTGCAATTGGGAATAGCGAATTACCGCTAACGACGCATAGCTGACTATTTCAACACCTGAGGAAAAGCGTTTTCTGAATGTCGGCCTTTTAATTTGATAACTTCCGCATCGTGCCCATAGCAGACTGTGGCACAAAATACTGCAAGCGTTCAGTTCTCGGTCAGTGCAGTCATTGCCGTTGTTATCGCAATTTGACATCCTTGACCGCTCAATGAAAAATTGGCAAGGCGCACTTCTTGCCGAAATCAGCCACTCATTGAGATGAAAAAAGGGGAATCGTTGACTATGCGTAGTATGATTGAAAGCGATCCGTCTCATAAGCCATCGATTAGACGTGTTGCGCGTTGTGATGGGTTGCGTCTAACGAATATTTGGTACCGAAAGCCCGTCTCTCCTGATGTCCACATGTGTCTGTCTGAAAGCGGCACCGTACAACCGAGAGTCAGGCGTCACATGCCCAACACTTATATTCACAAAGCCCACATCGGAAAATAGATCATGTAATGCTTGGGGGGAAGGATCGAACCAGTTCCACTTTCTTCTCATATATCCAAATACCGGTTCATTTGCCCTAAAGCCTGTGGATTCCAGCAGACAGGTCCCGCCGTCCTTCAGTGCATTGAAGATGTGCCTCATACCTACGATCATATCAGTGATATGGTACAGAACTCCTGCAAACATAACGATATCAAAGGCGTCTTGGAATTCTTCGGCGCCCAAGCTATAAAGCGACATGTTGCGCACTTCGAGATTTCGGATACCGAACGACTTGGCCATATAATCTAAACATTCACAATATTTTTTCACCTCATCGATTGCAACAACATGCGCGCCACAGGCGGCCAACAATAATGACACGCCACCAGTCCAGCATCCGATGTCTAGTATTTTCTTCCCCGTGAGGTCATAAGGCAGTCTGTTGAACTGATCATGGAATACACATAAGTGCTTGAGATGCCTTGTCCCCATGTTTCCTGCCAGTTTGAATGTTCCGAAATCGTGATCGTGACCCCATTTGAATTCGATGGATTGTTTTCGTTGAATTTCAACATCTGAGAAGCGGATAAAATCAGGGCGAGACTCCTGCAGGAACATTTCCAAGCCACTTTTGAACTGTATTTCACCGATACCAATTAGTTGAGTTGACTTATATTTTTCCATTAATTGTCTATAGAAATCCATGGAGGGAAGGTCACCAGGCTGCATGTAATAGGGAATGGTCATGTAGTTAATGAATCAATCTAGGTTATTCGGGGCGGGAGGAATAGTAAAAGCTCTTTCACCTAAAGTCCACGGCTATCGAACCGAAAAACGGTTGTTATCACGACCTTGGCGAATCACGATAGCCAAGACGCTATAGAAAACCTAACAATTATTAGACTGACCATACGGTCAGTACTATTGGAAATAAAGAAGCATTGTGAACGTCCGCTGTTGAGACGAAGCCGAAGTTTACAAAATTTCTACAAAGCAAACATCAGAAGCTTTTCAGCGGATATGTTCCCCGGCTACAAATTGAACTTAGCTGATTGTCAGAAGCCTTGATCTACGCGCTATGCAGCTTCAACATCGCCGCTTCGGTCTTTCCTTCGATGAGCAGATGCGCGATGTTTTGCGCTTGCTGCATGGCATCGTCTATCAGTTCGCGCTCTTCGCGGCGCGGATCGTTCAACACGTAGCCAGTTACTTCGGCGCGGTCGCCGGGATGGCCGATGCCGATACGCAATCGCCAAAAATCCTTGCTGGCTAGATGCGCGATGATGTCTTTGAGGCCGTTGTGTCCACCGTGTCCACCGCCCATTTTGAGGCGTGCCACACCGGGCGGTAGATCGAGTTCGTCATGCACGACCAGTATTTCTGCGGGTTCGATTTTATAGAATTGCGCCAATGCGCCGACGGATCGCCCGCTGACATTCATGAAGGTTTGCGGTTTGAGCAGCAACACTTCGTGGTTATGCAACCGACCGCGCGCGGTCAGGCCGTGAAACTTGGCCTCGCTCTTGAAACTTAATTTATGCAGGCGCGCGAGTTCATCTACCCACATGAAGCCGACATTATGCCGGGTGGTTTCGTATTCGCGTCCGGGATTGCCCAGACCAACTATCAAACGTATCGCAGTCATGCTGTCATAGTAGCTGAATTAATGGCGCTTCTATACATTGCGACATAAATCTACTGCGCAATTCTGGGGCGGGGTCGGGCGGTGCTCGCGCTCCTCACATACTAAAATGTATGCTGCGGGCGTTGCGCTCCGGCCTCCCCCACCCCAGAACCGCTCGCTACGATTTCTGTCGCTATATATATAATATAGGTGCCACGAAAAAACCCGCCATGCTCTCATCAGCAATGGCGGGTTTTTGCAGCCATCGGTTTACTTGGCTTTTTTAGCAGCAGGAGCGGCAGGGGCAGCAGCTGCGGCAGCTGCGGCAGGTGCAGCTGCGCCTGCTTTAGCGGCTCCAGCAGCGGGTGCAGGAGCGGAGGCCGCAGAAGCGGCTGCGGCGGCATCAGCCTCAGCAGTCACTTCAGCTTCAGCCATACCACGCGGCACTTGCACGGTAGCCACCACGGCATCCGCAGTGTGTGTCCCGTGCGCGACAGCTTGCACGCCCTTGGGCAATTTCAAATCAGCCACGTGGATGGAATGGCCCAGCGCCAGATTTGCCAAATCCACCTCGATGAAGGCCGGTAAATCCGCAGGCAAACACGAGATATCCAGATCATTCATCACGTGGCTTATCTTGCCGCCGCCATCTTTTACGCCCGGCGAAATTTCGGCATTCAAGAAGTGCAACGGCACTTTGATGTGCATCTTTTTGTTGGCATCGACACGCTGGAAGTCGATGTGTTGTACTTGCTGGCGGAACGGGTGCATGACGAAATCGCGCAGTTGCACGGATTCTTTTTTGCCCTCCACATTCAGGGTCAATATGGACGCGTGAAACGCTTCAGCACGCAGCTTGTAATACAGTTCATTGTGATCGAGTTCGATCATGTTCACGTCGCCCGCGCCATACACAACACCTGGCACACGGCCGGTGTTACGCAGACGGCGGCTCGCACCCGTTCCTTGCGCCTTACGATTTGTTGCATTGATTTCGATAGCCATTTTACTTCTCCTGAATAACGGACACCCCTCAAAATCCAGATTTCATCCCAACTGCTGTGTTGCGGAAAAAATTTCTTGCTTGCATATAACCCATATGCGGCGCTGTGAAATTTTTCCCACGCCTTGCATTTGGGCGAACTCTGAATTTTTAGAGGCGCCCTGAACCGTCCGCGACCAGACGATTCCTGTGTTGCAACAGCCAACATGGCTGTCGCTAAAACTTGTTCGTAGGGTGGGCAGGTTTCTGCCCACGCTGTACCTTTCCGCGTGGGCACGATAAAGCTGTACCCACCCTACCTGCTATTTCTTTATTCCGTAAACAGCGAACTCACCGATTCTTCACTATTGATGCGGCGTATCGTTTCCGCCAGTAATTCCGCGGTGCTCAATTGGCGAATAC
>JBDTPU010000126.1:0-2820 GCA_039932535.1 Gallionella sp.
TACAACCGCACATCAGCATGAAAATGGAAACCAACGAAGCCATCAAACAAGCGGTTCAAGCCGGCATGGGGTTGGGCATACTATCTTTGCATAGTATCGAATTGGAACTGGAAACCAAACGGCTGGCGATGCTGAACGTCGAACACTTCCCGCTATTGCGTCACTGGTTCGTCGCACATCGCAGCAATAAACGCTTGTCCAGCGCGGCAGTGGCCTTCAGGGAATTCTTGTTGGCGGATGCTAAAAAAATAATAGCTGCGCGGTGATTGTCGCAGGGATTATTGGCGATGGCAAACGATGCAGAGCGCACTGCCCTCGTTGGTAACGCGCAAATTAAAACCGGGTTGCATTTTTTCTGGTAACGGCAGACTGCCATGTGCTTTATGGCATGTGGCGCATTCAACCGTCACCCTGACATCCGTGCCGAATAGTTGCACTTCGTCGCTATCCGGCTGGCCATTATTGTTTCTGTCAAAAAATGCAATCCCCGCGCCTTGTCCATTCGGCGGATTGAAATCTGGGTACGCATTTGTTCCGAGCGGATAACTGATGCTGACAGAATGATGAGACTGGGGATTGGCATAAATCGACCTGAAATCTCTGGCCTCCTCTTCCCCGTTGGGGACATGGCAGGAGCGGCACTCAATATTCCGCTCATCTTTTTTTTGCGCCAATTGATTCTGTGCGCATCCCGATATCAGCATGAGCGCGAATAACGCAAGCAGGAATCTTGTTGGTTTTGCCATCATCGCTTCCCCCAGAGTTGGGCATTCATAAAAAATTTGAGAGCGTTATATTACACCCTTATAAAATTTGTGCCGCCTCTGCGAACGACAGGCGCGGACTGCGCGGAAACAGTTTCTTCGCGTCACCGTAGCCCAGGTTGATCAGAAAATTGGATTTAATCTTGCCGTCGGGGAAAAATTCTTTATCCACTTTTGCATTATCGAAGCCCGACATGGGCCCGACGTCCAAACCGAGCGCGCGTGCTGCAAGAATCAGATAAGCACCTTGCAGGGTGCCGTTGCGGAACGCGGTGGTGTCTATCAAAGCCTGGTTGCCGACGAACCACGAACGGGCGTCAGCAGGCGGAAACAGGGTGGGCAGTTTCTCGTAAAATTCCATGTCGTGCGCGATAATCGCAGTAACCGGCGCGGTACGAGTTTTTTCCACGTTGCCGGGTGCCATAGCTGGCAGCAAACGCTGTTTCGCTGGTGCGCCGCTTACGAACACGATGCGCGCCGGGCTACAATTCGCGCTGGTTGGCGCCCATTTCATCAAGTCGTAAATCTGGTGAAGTAGCGCGTCGCTGACGGGTTTATCCAGCCATACACTATGAGTGTGCGCTCCCCGAAACAAAAGGTCTAAGCTATGATCATCAAGTTGCATTGTTTCTCCTTATTTTGCTTTCAGCCAGTTTACATCACCTGTAAGCTGATGCCCCTCAAAAATGTGAGCACGCACCGGGACTATGTCAATTAAGGATAGAGGAATAGTAATAATGAGCTCGTCAGTCGTTGCAGCAATCTATAAATTCGTGAAGCTATCCGATTGTGCGGCGCTGCGTGAACCGTTGCTGGCGCGGTGCGATGCGCTGGGCATCACCGGAACACTGCTGCTCGCGGAAGAAGGCATCAATGGCACGATTGCCGGCACACGTTCCGGCATTGATAATATATTGAAGTATCTGCGCAGCGACCCGCGTCTGGCGGATATGGAACATAAAGAATCTGCCGCTGACCAGCCGCCGTTCTACCGCATGAAGGTCAAGCTGAAAAAAGAAATCGTCACCATGGGCGTGCCGGGCATTGATCCCACCGAACAGGCGGGCCAGTACGTCAAGCCGGAAGACTGGAACGCGCTGATCAACGATCCGGATGTATTGCTGATTGACACGCGCAATGATTACGAGGTGGATGTCGGTACCTTCAAAGGCGCGCTGGATCCGCGTATCACCACCTTCCGTGAATTTCCCGATTACGTCAAAAAGAATTTTGATCCGGGAAAGCAGCCGCGCGTTGCGATGTTCTGCACCGGTGGCATACGTTGCGAAAAGGCTTCGGCCTATATGCTGCAACAGGGATTTCCCGAGGTCTATCACCTGCAGGGCGGGATACTGAAATATCTGGAAAAAGTCCCGGCGGAAGAAAGCCTGTGGCAGGGCGAATGTTTCGTGTTCGACCAGCGTGTCGCAGTGGGGCAAGGCCTGGTGCCGGGTCACTACGAATTATGCTACGGCTGCTCGCGCCCGATCACCGCGGAAGAAAAAACTTCGCCCAAATATCAGGCGGGTGTTTCCTGCCCGAATTGCTACGACAGCCTGACTCCCGAAAAACGCGCCGCCGCAATGGAGCGGCAAAAGCAAGTTGCATTAGCCAACCAGCGTGGCGAAAAACACATCGGTAAGCGGCGTAAAAAAGTGACGCGGGTAGTTTAAGAAGGCATTGATTTAATCAATTCACATTCCCTCCGGGCGCGCCAACGTGCTACTTCGGATTGAAGATAAGAAAACGCTGAACGAAAAAACTCAGAATGAACAGCTGGGTATCGACCAGGATTTTGACCAGTGGCGCAGGCCATGCCGTTGCGGTAGTCAACCAGTTCACCGCGATACCGGACAAGGTAGCGATGAGGATGGCCAGTGCAATATAGCCAAATGACTCTCGCAGGTAGCGGCGCTGGTCGAGAGAATGGAACACTGCATGCTTGTTGAAGTAGAAGTTGAGCGATCCAGATACCAGACGCGCTACATAGGTGCTCATGATAATCTGCCCGCTCAGGTAATAGAAGGCGGTAAAAAGACTGATATCGAGCAAGAAC
>JBDTPU010000127.1:0-2638 GCA_039932535.1 Gallionella sp.
TCAGCGCAGTGCTGATTTCGCGCGCGATCGTGAATTTGATTTACGGCCGCAAGGCGCGGCTCACCAAAGTGGCAATAGGCTAACATCCTCTCCCTGACCCTCTCCCATCAAGGGGGAGGGGACGAAGGTTCTCCCCCTGGTGGGAGAGAGTTGGAGAGAGGGAAAATAATAAGGAAAAGCAACATGGAATTTTTCAGGATCAAGCACGACATTCCGTTCATGAGTTATGGACGCTATACCACCGCGATTTCATTGGTGACTTTTTTATTTGCGATATTTTTTCTTGCCACCAAGGGACTGAACTTCGGCGTGGATTTCACCGGCGGTACGGTGATGGAGGTGCATTACGCACAGTCAGCCGATCTCAACAAAGTGCGCGCGCAACTCGCCGAGACCGGCTTGCCGGATGCGTTGGTGCAGAATTTTGGTTCAAGCTATGACGTGCTGATACAAGTGCCCTTTAAAAAGCAATTCGCCGGTGCCAAACTCAGCGAACAGGTGATGGAAAGCCTGCGCAAACAGGATGCCAGCGTGGAAATGCGCCGCGTGGAATTCGTCGGCCCACAAGTCGGCAAAGACTTGATCGACAACGGCGAGCTGGCGCTGCTGCTGGTGTCGCTGGGTATTGTCGGTTATCTGTGGTTGCGCTTCGAGTGGAAATTCGGCCTCTCCGCAATCATCGCCAACTTGCATGACGTGGTCATCATTCTCGGCTTCTTTGCCTTTTTCCAGTGGGAGTTTTCGCTGTCCGTGCTGGCGGCAGTGCTGGCGGTATTGGGCTATTCGGTCAATGAATCAGTCGTGGTGTTCGATCGTATCCGTGAAAACTTCCGCACCATGCGCAAGGCCGAAGTGTCGGTGATTATCGACAACGCCATCACCCGCACCATGTCACGCACTATCATCACTCACGGCTGCACGCAGATGATGGTCGGCGCAATGCTGTTCCTCGGCGGCGAAACATTGCACTACTTTGCAATGGCGCTGACCATCGGGATTTTGTTCAGCATTTATTCTTCAGTACTGGTTGCCAGCCCGCTGTTGATGTTGTTCGGTGTATCGCGCGAAGATTTTATCAAGCCTGAAAAAACTGAATCCGAAGAAGTGTTGCCCTGAGCCGTGGATTTACTTTCCTCCTTTCTGGACATTATTCTGCATTTGGACACACATCTGCTGGCGCTGACCCAGCAATATGGTGTGTGGGTGTATGCGATTCTTTTTCTGATCATCTACAGCGAAACCGGGCTGGTGATCGCGCCTTTTCTGCCCGGCGATTCGCTGTTGTTTGTGGCGGGAGCGCTGTGCGGAATGGGCGCGCTGCAACTGGAATGGCTGATGCCGTTGCTGATACTGGCAGCATTCAGCGGTGACAACACCAACTACTGGGTCGGGCGGCTGGTCGGGATGCGCCTGCTCAATCGCGTCAACGCCAGAATCATCCGTCCTGCGCATTTGGCCAAGGCGCGTGCTTTCTACGAAAAACATGGCGGCAAGACGGTGCTGCTCGCCCGCTTCCTGCCCATCATCCGCACCTTCGTGCCGTTTGTCGCGGGCATCAGCATGATGCGCTATCGGCTATTCGTATTGTTCAGCGCGTTGGGTAGCGTGGCATGGATAAGCAGCCTGACCGTAGCAGGCTTTTTGTTTGGCAACATCCCGGTGGTGAAAAACAACCTCACCTTGATTATCATCGGCATCATGGTGATTACTTTATTGCCCGCCTTGATTGAGTTCATTCGCCAGCGCAATAAATCTGCCTGAGCCATTTATTCCCCGGTTCAGGGCAGATTTTAAATTTTGGAATCGGTTTTCATTGAAATCTGGGATTCAAATTATCGGTCAGCTTGATTCGACCAGCTTGCATGGGAGAATAATTATATGAGGCTATCTTTACGCTTTGTACTGCCTTTGATGCTGGTGCTGGCAGGTATTGCTTATGCCGTCACGCCGCTGGTTGACCAATTGACCTTAAGCTGGTTCGTGCGCGATCTCGACAGCCGCTCGTCGCTGATTGCCAACACTATCCAGGAACCTCTTCAGGAATTGCTGGCAGCTGATCAAAAGGCCAGGATCGTGGGGTTCTTCAACCGCATTACCCAGGATGAACGTCTCTATGCCATCGGCTATTGCGCTTCGCCAACAGGGAAAATATTAGCCAGTCGTTCGCTTCCGGCAGATATAACTTGTGCAGAATTTGACCATTGGAAAATTCCTGACGATAACCTATTACAAAGTGCCAAAGGTCCACTGCATGTGACAGTGCGGCCAATGACCAGCGAAGCAACGCCAGCTGGCCGTTTGGTATTGCTCCATGATACGAGCTTTGTTAATCGCCGCAGTGCGGAAACCAAGCTCTATATCTTCTATCTCTTCATGGGTCTGGCGGTGGTGATCTCGCTGATCACGGTGATCATTGCCCAACTCTCCTGGCGTGGCTGGATGGCCGGTATGCGCTCCTTATTGCGCGGTGAAGGGCTGCTACGGCAACCAGGGGCGGGCACACAATCCAATCTGCCCGAATTCAAACCCATCGCGCGCGATCTGCAGCGACTGATCCGCGAACTGGAATCCGACGCGCACGCCCGCGATGAAGATCAGATCACCTGGACGTCGGAATCCCTGCGCACCATTCTTCACA
>JBDTPU010000128.1:0-3721 GCA_039932535.1 Gallionella sp.
TGCATCTGCCGGTGCAATCCGGATCGGATCGCATTCTGGCGGCGATGAAGCGCGGCCACACCGTGCTGGAATATAAATCCATCATCCGCCGGGTGCGCGCAGCGCGTCCCGGAATTTGCATCACTTCGGATTTCATCGTGGGATTTCCCGGTGAGACCGAGCAGGATTTCGAAGCGACCATGAGGCTGATCGAGGAGATCGGTTTCGATAACAGCTTCAGTTATCTGTACAGCCCGCGCCCCGGCACCCCGGCTGCCGAAATGCGCGACGACACGCCGCACGAAGTAAAGATGCAGCGCCTGAAACGTTTGCAGGATCGCATCTCGGCACAGGAAGCAGGCGTAGCGCGGGCGATGCTGGGCACCACACAACGCGCGCTGGTCGAGGGCGTGTCGAAAAAAGATGCTCACGAATTGGCTGCGCGCACCGACAACAATCGCGTGGTGAATTTCGGCGGCAAGGCCAGCCTGATTGGCCGTTTCGTCGAAGTGAAAATTACCCAGGTAGTGCACCATACATTGCGCGGCGAACTGGTTGCTATGCAAAGTGGCCGCTAAGCTTTCCCTGTCCGTGCAATACGCCAGCAATGCGCAAAATTTGCCCACCCGCGGACAATTGCGCCGCTGGTTCAGGATCGCGTTGCAGCGGGATACGTGCATCACGCTACGCATCGTCGATGAAGCCGAAGGGCGCGAGTTGAATAATAATTATCGCGGCAAAGATTACGCCACCAATGTGCTGACTTTTGTCTATGACGATATCAAGTTGCTAACGGGCGATATCGTGTTTTGTGCGCCGGTTGTTGCAATTGAAGCCGTCGCACAGCGCAAAGGTTTGCTGGCGCATTACGCGCATCTCACGCTGCACGCCGCGCTGCATTTGCAAGGCCATGAACATGGCAATGATGCGAATGCCGCCGCGATGGAAGCATTGGAAACCGCACTAATGCTAAAATTACGCTACCCGGATCCTTACCGGCCAAGTCAGGACTGAAATGGATGATGATTCCGAAAGTAGCAAACCCAGTCTGCTAGAGCGTCTTTCCACGATGCTGCTGCGCGAGCCGGAAGATCGCGAACAACTGGTCGAGCTGCTGCATTCCGCTTACGCGCGCAATCTGCTGGATGCCGACGCGCTGTCCATGATGGAAGGCGTGATGCAGGTCTCCGAACGTCAGGTGCGCGAAATCATGATTCCGCGCGCACAAATGGATGTCATTGACATCAGCCAGCCACCGGCAGAATTTATTCCGTTTGTGATGGAAACCGCGCACTCGCGCTTCCCGGTGGTGGATGGCGATAAAGACAACATCATCGGCATCCTGCTGGCGAAAGATTTATTGCGTTATTATGCCGGGGAAAAATTCGATGTGCGCGACATGTTGCGCCCCGCCGTATTCGTGCCCGAAGCCAAACGCCTCAATGTGCTGCTGCGCGATTTTCGCAGCAACCGTAACCACATCGCGCTGGTGGTGGACGAATACGGCGGTGTGTCCGGCATGGTAACCATCGAAGATGTATTGGAACAAATCGTCGGTGACATTGAGGACGAATACGATTTTGACGATAATGAAGACAACATCATCGCGGACGCTGCGGGACATTACCGCGTCAAAGCCGATACCGAGATAGCCGATTTTAATGCCATACTCGATACGGAATTCAGCGACGAGGAATATGACACGGTAGGGGGACTGGTGCTCCAGGCCGCCGGACAATTACCCAAGCGCGGTGATCACATTCACATTGGCGAGCTTATGTTTACTGTATTGCGGGCGGACAGCCGCAGGCTTTACTCGGTACTGGTCGAGCGTAAAAAATCTACTTCACAAAAAGTTTAACCCTGGGTGCTGGTCAGATTCAGTTATCTGGTATATTGTCCGTCACCAAGTCTTCAGTAATAGTGCGAGCCTACGAAGCTTGGGCTGTTACTTACTACCTATCGAACAGAATTAAAGCATCTCTGAAATTAATTTCAGAGGAAGGAAGTCATGTTGTTTGATGAATTCGACCGAGAGATTTATACCAGCGGCCAGCCGATTTTCAAGCATGGTGACGCAGGTGATTGTGCTTATCTTATTGAAGAGGGCAGCGTCGAAGTTTTGGTCGTGAAGCAAGGTGAGGAGCATCACATCCGGTTGATCGGAAAAGGGGAGCTGTTTGGCGAGATCTCCCTGATCGACTATCAACCTCGTACTGCGACGGTCAGGGCGTTAGAGAGAACCGTGCTGGTACCCATTCCGCGCAAACTGATGGAAGGGCTGCTGGAAAAAAGCGACCCGGTCTTGCGCCATTTATTGCTGGTCATTCTGGAGCGTTTCAGGCATAGAAATGAGGGTTCGGCGCAATCGGCGCCAAATATAATTTCACCCGAGTATTCCAAGCGTAGCAACACCCTGAAAGGCGAGGCAACACAGAAACTTTCTCTTGCTCATGGAATGAAACGCGCCTTGACGCATGAAGAATTCCAACTTTATTATCAACCGATTTGTAATCTTGCCGATGGGCGCGTGGCCGGATTTGAGGCGCTGATTCGCTGGCATCATCCCACTGACGGGTTCATCCAGCCCAATGACTTTTTATGGATAGCCGAGCAAACCGGCTTGATCCATGAAATTGGTCTTTGGACCCTTGAGCGTGCCTGCAAAGACTGGAAAACCCTCCAGCAATACGCTAATTTTGAAAAGCCCTTTGTCAGCGTCAATCTGTCAGCAGTTCAATTGGGCAACGAGATGCTGGTGGACGATGTCAAGGCGATTATGGCGCGTCAGGAAATGAAAGCCCAGGAACTGAAGCTGGAGCTGACCGAAACAGTCATGGTGGATCATCCTGAAATTGCATTGAAGATCATGCGCCGGCTGATTGATTTGGGTTGCAGCCTCGCGCTCGATGATTATGGCGCGGGGCATTCCGGATTGCGACATTTGCAGCGCTATCCTCTCGATACGCTGAAGATAGATGGTGCATTTATCGAACCCATCGCAGCCTCTGCGCAAAGCCTGGAGATTGTGCGTTCTTCAGTTGCATTAGCGCATTCGCTGGGCATGAGTGTCGTTGCGGAAGGGGTAGAAACCGAAGGGGTGAGGGCAAAGCTCGCAGAAATGAAGTGTGACTTTGGACAGGGCTGGTATTTTGGCAGGCCGGCCACGATGCCGGAATTGGTACTGCGTTATCCAAAACGGCCGTCTATGGTCTAAATTAAAACTGCTCGTTCTCTCCCAAATACCGCCATTGCCCAACTGGTAAATCTCCCAGTTTCACCTTCCCGATGCGGATGCGTTTCAGTCCGCTGACTTTCAATCCGACCAGTTCGCACATGCGCCGGATCTGACGTTTTTTTCCTTCCTGCAATACAAAGCGTAACTGATCTTCGTTTTGCCATGTCACCTTGGCAGGTTTGAGATATGCGCCATCCAGTTTTAATCCCTGGTTGAGTAAGGCCAGTCCGCTGGCTTCCAGCTTGCCTTGCACGCGTACCAGATATTCCTTATCCACCTTGGAGTCTTCTCCTACTAATTGTTTTGCGATGCGCCCATCCTGGGTGAGTACCAGCAAGCCCTGTGAGTCAATATCCAGGCGGCCTGCGGGGGCGAGGCCGAGAAACTGGCTGCGATGAAATCGCAGCGGCGTGCGATCTTCCGCCCAGCGGGTCGTCTCATCCAGCAAGGTGATCGCCGGTTTGTAATTATGCTCGGCTTGTCCGGATACATAGCCGACCGGCT
>JBDTPU010000129.1:0-1796 GCA_039932535.1 Gallionella sp.
ACGCAACTGCGCATAACTGCCTTCACGAGCCAGCAGTTGCACCGAGGTACCGGCAGAACGCGCCAACTGCGCACCCTTACCCGGCAACATTTCGATGCAATGGATGGTCGAGCCGACCGGAACATTGCGCAACGGCAACGTATTGCCCGGCTTGATCGGCGCTTCTGAACCGCTTACCAGCGTCGCTCCCGCCGCCACGCCTTTAGGCGCAATGATGTAACGACGCTCACCATCGGCGTAGCACAACAGCGCCAAGTTCGCGCTGCGATTAGGATCATATTCCAGACGTTCTACCGTCGCGGGAATACCATCTTTGTCACGCTTGAAATCCACCAGACGATAATGTTGCTTGTGTCCGCCGCCCATATGACGCGTGGTGATGTGACCATTATTGTTACGGCCTGCGGTGCGATTTTGTTTTTCCAGCAATGCTGCGACTGGTTTGCCCTTATGCAGGTCAGGATTGACCAGGCGCACGACGGCGCGCTGTCCTGGGGTTGTTGGTTTTAGTTTAATCAATGCCATGATGATTATCCTTGCTCATTTGCTGCAAAATTAATTTCCTGACCGGCAGCCAGAGACACATAGGCTTTTTTCCAGTTGTTGCGATGGCCGATAATACGGCCGCTGTGCTTGACCTTGCCCTTGACACACGCCACTTGCACGCCGGTCACATTCACCTTGAACATCATTTCAACAGCGGCTTTTATTTCGGGCTTGGTCGCATCCGTGGTGACACGGAAAACCACTTGCTCATTTTTTTCGGCGACATAAGTTGCTTTTTCGGAGATTTGCGGAGCAAGCAACACGTTCATTAAACGTTCCTGACTGAACTTGGCGAGGCTGGATTTTGGGGTACTCATGCGAACATCTCCTCAATTTTAGCCACCGCATCGCGCGTCACCAGCACATTCGGGAAACGCACCAGATTGACCGGATCGGCCTGATTGGCTTCCACCACTAATACATTAGCCAGATTACGCGAAGACAGATAAAGATTTTCATCAATGTTGTCGGTAATAATCAACAGGCGGAATTTATTGGTATCCACGCCCAGGCCTTTGATCTTCTGCGCCAACGATTTTGTTTTTGGCGAATCCACCGTCAGGCTGTCTACGACCACCAGACGGTTTTCGCTGACCAGTCTGGACAGGATCGATGCATACCCTGCGCGATACATCTTGCGATTGACTTTTTGCGTGTAATTTTCTTCGGCGGTATTCGGGAATATCTTGCCGCCGCCGCGCCACAACGGGCTGGATGCCATACCGGCACGCGCACGGCCTGTACCCTTTTGCGCATACGGCTTGCGCGTGCTCTTGGCGATTTCGCTGCGGCCTTTTTGCTTGCTGTTACCTGCGCGCGCATTGGCCTGATAGGCGGTTACCAGTTGATGAACCAGATCCTCGTTATATTCGCGACCGAACAGCTCGTCGGAAGCCGTCAAATTCTTGCTCGGCTGACCTTTGTCGTTAATGACTTTGAGTTCCATTACACACCTGCCTTCACAGCGGGACGCACGCTAATGCTGCTGTTGATACAGCCCGGAACAGCGCCCTTTACCAGCAGCAATTGACGGGCAACATCGACACGCACGACTTCCAGATTTTGCACCGTCCGTTGCACGTCACCGAGATGGCCAGTCATGCGCTTACCCGGAAACACGCGACCCGGATCCTGCGCCATGCCGATGGAACCCGGTACATTATGCGATTTGGAATTGCCGTGCGAGGCACGGCCGGATTTGAAATGGTGACGCTTGATGGTGCCAGCGTAACCCTTACCTTTGGTTACAC
>JBDTPU010000130.1:0-3251 GCA_039932535.1 Gallionella sp.
ATAACCGGCCGCCAGCAGATCATCGAACATAACGCCCAGACCGCCGTGCCAGTTGCTGTCAAAATAACGTATCGGCGGCGGCTTGATGATGTCGAAAAAACGAAACAGCACAAAGGCCAGCAATGACCAGTGCCACCCGGGCGGCGTAAAAAATAGCACCAGCATGAACGACACAATTTCATCCCATACGATGCCGCCGTAATCCGCTTCTCCCAACGCCTTGCCGGTCTTGTCGCATACCCATATACCAATCGTAAAGCACCAGATCAGTAGCAGCAGAAACATTGCGTCTGTCAGGCGCGGCGCGAGATACCAATACATCGGGAACGCGACCAGAGTGCCGAAAGTGCCGGGAGCTTTGCGCGCCAGGCCACTGCCGAAGCCAAACGCCAGCAGATGTGCCGGGTGGCTGAACAAGAATCGCCAGTCAGGCTTTATAACAGATTCATCGGAAGTGGTCATAACCGGAAGCCTCTATGTTGATGGAATTACCTGCCGCATCGTGCACCAGACAGCCGCGACCGGCAACAATTTTTCCGATGCAACTCAGCGGCAAATTGAGTTGTGCGGCAATGGCCAATAATTCTGCATGGCGTGCGGCGGGCGCGGTAAAGCATAGTTCGTAATCATCGCCGCCGGACAAGACGCAGCGCTGAAGCAGCTCAACCCCAACCCCTCCCAACACATCGGAGACAGGGAATGTCTCAAACTCCAGCTCCGCGCCGACTCGAGACGCCTCAAGAATATGGCCGAGATCGGCAAACAACCCGTCGGAAATATCGATTGCACTGTTGGCAATGCCGCGCAACGCCAACCCCAGTTCGACGCGTGGCTGCGGCTGGTGCAAAGCGGGTTCGCATGCGGCATACTCAGCGGCGCTTAATTGAATACGGCCTTGCAAGTGGGTGAGCGCCAGCGCGGCATCGCCCAAGGTTCCGGACACCCATATTTCATCATCCAGCTGTGCGCCGCTGCGCCGCAGCGCTTGTTGTGCAGGTACTTCGCCAAATATCGTCACACACAGATTGAGCGGACCGCGCGTGGTATCGCCGCCGATCAGTTCCACACCATATTGTTTTGCCAATGCGAAAAACCCCGCGCTGAACTTTTCCAGCCATGCTGCGTTGATCTCTGGCAACGCAATCGCCAATGTCGCCCAGCGCGGGGTTGCGCCCATCGCGGCCATGTCGGACAAATTCACCGCCAGCGTTTTGTGTCCCAGCAGAAATGGATCGGCATCCGGGAAAAAATGCGTGCCGCTTGCCAACATGTCGCTGGATACCGCGAGTACATTCCCCTCATTCATGTTCAGCAGCGCGGCATCATCGCCCACCCCGAGCAGCGTGCCGGGGGTGTCGCAGGTGAAATAGCGGCGGATCAGATCAAATTCTGTCATGCAGAAATGTCCGTTTCAAGCGCGCCCTGAGAATTCCGGCGCGCGCAGTTGTGGCGCGAGTTTATCCAGCACGCCATTGACGAATTTATGGCCGTCGGTGCCGCCAAAAGTCTTGGCGAGCTCCACCGCTTCGTTGATGACAACTTTATAGGGTACTTCGAGGTGTTGGGATAATTCAAACGTACCCAGCAGCAGCACCGCAAATTCCACCGGGCTGAGTTCATTCAGCGGCCGGTCGAGATGCGGAGTGATCAGCGCCTCAATATCCGTGTGTCGGCCCAATGCACCACGCAACAATTTTGAAAACAATTCCTTGTCGTAGCGGCCGATATTTTTTTCGGCCTGAATCTGCTTTTCGATTTTCGCATCGTCGCCTGCGGTGATGCGCCACTGATAAATACCCTGCATCGCAAGCTCGCGCGCGCGATGGCGCGGGCTCTTGTTCGGAGATTTTTTGGCCTCCGCGATACTTATTTTCTTGGCACTCATGCCAGGCCTCGCAATAAATTGACCATCTCGATTGCTGCCAGCGCGGCTTCAGCACCCTTGACATGCATGCGCGCGATCGCCTGTTCATCGGTATCAGTAGTCAGTATCGCATTGGCGACAGGCACGCCGGTATGCAATTGCATTTCACTGACGCCGCGTGCCGATTCATTGGACACGACTTCAAAATGATAAGTATCGCCGCGTATCACCGCACCCAGTGCAATCAGCGCGTCAAACTTGCCGCTCTGCGCCATGCGTTGCAACACCAGCGAAATTTCCAGCGCGCCGGGTACAGTCGCCAGCGTGATGTCCTCTTCACGCACCTGTTGTTGCAGCAATTGCGCGCGGCATGCACCCAGCAACCCTTCGCCAATTTCGGGATTGAAGCGGCTTTGCACAATGCCGATACGCAGCCCGCTGCCGTTAATATTTTTTTCCAGCTCTTTCATATCCGTTCCCGTAATTTGCTATTCGTGATTGGCGTAGCCCACCACTTCCAGACCGAATCCTGTCATGCTCGGCATCTTGTGCGGCGTCGCCAGCAAGCGCATCTTGCCTGCATTCAGGTCACGCAATATCTGCGCGCCGATGCCATAGCTGCGCGGATCCCATTGTGCGGTTTGCTGGCTTCCGGCCTCCAAGGCGGCACGCGCGCGCAAATCCTGCGCGGTCTCGCCACGATGCAACAACACCAGGATACCCGCCGCCGACTGCCCGATTTTCTGCATGGCCTGATTCACGCTGATCGAATGCGCAGGGTCGGTTTGCTCGAGAAAATCCATCACCGAAAGCGGTTCGTGCACGCGCACAAGAGTCTCAACTTCGCGGCGAATATCGCCCTTCACCAAGGCCAGATGAGTATGCTGCGTGGTCTTGTCCAGATAGGTCACCAAGGCAAATTCTCCATAGGCAGTTTGCACCTGGCGCCGTGCCACACGCTCAACCAGTTTCTCGTGCTGGCTGCGATGCTCGATCAGGTCGGCAATCGTGCCGATCTTGAGGCCGTGTTGTTTCGCATACAAGATCAAATCCGGCAGGCGTGCCATTTCGCCATCGTCCTTGAGTATCTCGCAGATCACCGATGCTGGTGTCAGTCCGGCCAGTTGCGCCAGATCACAGCCCGCCTCGGTATGTCCGGCGCGCACCAGCACACCGCCATTTTGCGCACGCAGCGGAAAAATATGGCCGGGCTGCACGATGTCCGCAGGCTGCGCATCTTTGGCCGCAGCGACTTGTATGGTACGCGCACGATCGGCTGCGGAGATGCCGGTAGTCACGCCGCTCGCTGCTTCTATCGATAAGGTGAAATTAGTCGCCAGCGGCAAACCGTTTTCGCGCACCATCAGCGGCAGACTGAGCTGCTTGC
>JBDTPU010000131.1:0-2240 GCA_039932535.1 Gallionella sp.
TGGAGTAATGTGATGAACAGCAATTTTCAGATACGCAAAGTCGCCGTGTTGGGCGCGGGGGTAATGGGTGCGCAGATCGCGGCGCATCTGGTGAATGCCAATGTGCCGACCATTCTCTTCGACTTAGCTGCTCGCGAAGGTGATCCGGATGGCATCGTCAACAAGGCGCTGGACGGGCTAAAGAAGCTGGAGCCTAGTCCGCTGGCGAGCCCGGCCAAAATTAATTTTATTGCAGCGGCAAACTATGATCAGCACCTCGAGCAGCTACGCGATTGCGATCTGGTCATCGAGGCGATTGCCGAGCGCATGGATTGGAAATCCGATCTGTACAAAAAGGTCGCACCTTATCTCGGCGCGCACACCATCTTCGCCAGCAACACTTCTGGCTTGTCCATCAATAAGCTTGCCGAAGCTTTTCCGGAAAATTTGCGCCATCGCTTCTGCGGTATCCATTTTTTCAATCCGCCGCGCTATATGCATCTGGTCGAGCTGATTCCGTGTGCGCAAACCGAAACCATTTTGCTCGATCAGCTCGAAACTTTTCTGGTGTCGGGCTTGGGTAAAGGCGTGGTGCGCGCCAAAGATACGCCCAACTTTATTGCCAATCGCATCGGCGTATTTTCGCTGCTGGCCACGCTGCATCACGCGCAGCGCCTCGGCTTGGGCTTCGATGTAGTGGATGCCCTGACCGGCTCTTATCTCGGTCGTCCCAAGAGTGCGACGTTCCGCACGCTGGATGTGGTCGGGCTGGATGTGTTCGCGCATGTGGTGGAAACCATGCGCGATAATCTGGAGGATGACCCGTGGCATCATTATTTTGTAACGCCTGACTGGCTGGCAAAATTAATCGAGCAGGGCGCGCTGGGGCAGAAAAGCAAACGTGGCGTGTATCAAAAAATCGGCAAGGACATTCAGGTGCTGGATCTTGCGACGCAGACTTATCGTTTGTCCGATGGCAAAGCCGATGATGCGGTAAAAGATATTTTGCGCGAACGCGATTGGGCGAAGAAGCTGACCGCATTGCGCAACAGCGCCCATCCGCAAGCGCAATTCGTATGGAGCGTGTTCCGCGATGTGTTCCACTATTGCGGCGTGCAGTTGCCGCATATCGCCGACAACGCGCGCGACCTCGACCTCGCGGTGCGCTGGGGTTTCGGCTGGAGCAGCGGCCCGTTTGAAACCTGGCAAGCGGCAGGCTGGCAGCAAGTAGCAGGCTGGATCAGCGCGGACATCGCAGCAGGCAAGGCGATGGCCAATGTCCCGCTACCCGAATGGGCTACCGATCCAAGTCGCACTGGCGTGCATACTCCGCAAGGCTCTTATTTCCCTCTCCTCACGGGGGAGGGTAGGGTGGGGGAACCCTCGTCGAACATTGCCGCACGCTACCAACCCCGCTCCACACTCCCCGTCTATCGCCGCCAACTCTTCCCAGACCGCCTGCTCGGCGAAGCCGTGCAATACGGAGAAACCATTTTCGAGACCGATGATATTCGCATGTGGCACACCGGCGACGACATCGCGATACTCAGCTTCAAGTCCAAGATGCACGCGATCAGCAACGATGTGCTGGACGGCATCTTACGCGCGATCTCCGAGGCTGAGGCGCATTTCAGCGCGTTGATTATCTGGCAAACAGAAGCGCCGTTTTCCGCTGGCGCGCATCTGCTGCAACTAATGCAAGGTGTGCAGGAAGCCGCCGATGCGCCATCCGCCGGATTGCTGGATAGATTCAAGGGCGCCGCAAACCGTGTGAAATATACCATTGCGGGCGGTGGGGGATTCGTTGATATAGCTAATGCAGCAGTTGGTAATGTGCCGCGCGTCGAAGACGTGGTCGCAAAATTCCAGCAAGTCTCGCAGCGCTTGAAATATGCGCAGGTGCCAACCATCGCCGCAGTGTACGGTCTCGCGCTTGGAGGAGGCTGTGAATTTTCGATTCACTGCACGCGGATTGTTGCATCGCTGGAAACCTACATCGGCCTGGTCGAAGTCGGCGTCGGCGTATTGCCCGCAGGCGGTGGTTGCAAGGAGATGGTGCTGCGTGCGGCGCAAGAGGCACAGCGTTTTTCAAACGATGGCCGCGTCGACATCTTCCCCTACCTGCAGCGTTACTTCAAAAATATCGCGATGGGCGAAGTCGCCAAGAGCGCCGAACTCGCGCGCGAGATGGGCTACCTCAAGCAGTCGGATCGCATCGTGATGAACCAATATGAACTGCTGCACGTCGCCAAGGAAGAAGC
>JBDTPU010000132.1:0-2420 GCA_039932535.1 Gallionella sp.
CGTCTGTTGATTCGGAGGGATGGAAAGAAAAGTTACATTGAGGTGAAAATAGATTCCTTTATAGATCCTTTAAAGAGGTGGCGAATTGTCCTTGCTTTGCGCATCACAAACATTGAGTTGATTGCACTACATTTACTTCTCATTGATACAAGATGGGAAATTGTTTGCGTAAGTGTTCCACCTTGGGCATATCGTTAAAGACGATATAGGGTTGGTAAGGATGCAATGCCAGATAATTCTGGTGATGCGCTTCGGCTGGATAGAACTGTTGCAGTGGCACGACTTGCGTGACGATGGGGTCGGGAAAAGTGTGCGCGGTGGTGAGTTGCTGGATGTAGCTTTGCGCAACTTTCTGTTGCTCGTCGCTGGTGTAGAAGATCGCCGAACGGTATTGGCTGCCGATATCGGGGCCTTGGCGATTAAGTTGGGTGGGATCGTGCGCCACGCTGAAAAATACTTGCAGCAGTTGCTGATAGGAAACTTGCGCTGGATTGAAACGCACGCGCACCGATTCGGCATGCCCGGTGTTTCCTTCGCTTACCATCTCGTAATGCGCGGTGGCCGCAGCGCCGCCCGCATAGCCGGACACTACATCAGTTACGCCTTTGACATGTTTGAACACCGCATCCACACCCCAGAAACAGCCACCGGCGAATACTGCCGTTTGTTCGGTCGTTGCTGCTGTGGCGTTTGATAGCGAACCCAAGCCAAATATGAGGCTGCCGAGAAAATAATTGCGAATTAGTTTTAACATTATGAGGCTCCTTGAAATAATCAGCCGAAGGTAAAAGCAAACGCTTCTGCATCGGCATCCAGAAATTCAATACGAAATGTGTGGGGCGCAATTTTTGCATTTTGTCGAACCAGCTGGTACAGCCGCTGCTCACGAATCACGCCGTTGCCTTGAGCATCAATATCCGCACCGTGATCCGCTGCAGGTGCAACTCCATCCAATGTGACTTTGAAACGTACCGGCTTGCCATTGCGTGCGCCCAGCACCAGATGCAAGTCGCGCCCCTGAAAACGAAAACTGATCGCCCCGCCGGACGCTTGCACAGCGGCGGATTCTGCGGATACTCGCCACTTGCCGCTTAATGCCCAGTGGTTGGTTTTGAGCGCGCGCGGTGCGCTGTATTGCGCTGTCATATCTTTTTTGATTGCCTCGGGAGAAGCCAGATTCTGCTGGCGTGCGTAGCCCAGATAAGTTTCCGGCGAGCGTTCGTTCTCCGCAGCGGCAGCCGTTGCACCTGACCCCGCGACCTGCACTAATCCTTCGCTCGACGCCAGCACGCCGTGATGTGCTTCCTTGAGCAAGGTCTGGATCATAAGCTCGGTTTCCTGATACGCGCCTTCGCCGAAATGTTGATGGCGGATTTTTCCATCAGCGTCGATCAGATAATGCGCAGGCCAATACTGATTTTTATACGCATTCCAGATCGCGTACTGGTTATCCATCGCGACCGGATAAGTGATGCCCAGATCATGGATCGCCTGCTCGACATTATGCGGATCTTTTTCAAAGGCAAACTCCGGCGTATGCACGCCGATAATCACCAGACCCTGATCGTGATATTTTTCATTCCAGGCTTTCAGGTATGGCAAGGTGCGCAAACAGTTGATGCAGGAGTAGGTCCAGAAATCCACCAGCACCACCTTGCCGCGCAACATTTCGCTGGTCAGCGGCGGAGAATTGAGCCATTGCGTCGCTCCACTCAAGGGCGGCATCGCAGCAGTTTCGGCGACGACGGTTGTGTTGGACGAGCTCGCATCAGCCAGTTGCGCTATCAATTTTTGCTCGGTGCTGGCAGTGCTTAAAAAAGTAAACTGCGCCAGGAAGCGCGTATCCCAACCCAGCGCAATGACCACCACGCCGATCAGCACGGCGATGCCCAGTCCGCGCCGCACCCATTCTTCCGCACCCAAGCCGCGTTTCATCAGACTGAACACCCGCCCTCCGGCCAGCAAGGCCACCGCCAGCGAAGTTGCCGCACCGGCAGCGAACACCAGCAACAATAGTGCGCTGTGTAAATTCGCGCCGTTCAATGCCGCGCCCGCCAACACCAGGCCGAGGATAGGCCCGGCGCAGGGCGCCCATAAAAAGCCCACCGCAACACCCAACAGCAGCGAACCTTTGATACTGCTATGCTGGTCGGCGCGCTGCTGCAAACGTCCGCCGAATGCGACGAACGGACGCATCAGGCGTTCCGAAAATGCCGGGAACACCAGCGCCAGCCCCATCAGCAACAGCAACAGCATCGCCGCATAACGGCCATATTGATTCAATGCAATCAGCCATGCACCGCCGACTGCCGCGAGGCTGGCGAGCAGCGTAAATGTTGCCGCCATGCCGAGCAATATCGGCAGGCCGGAACGCCGGAACGATTGATCCGAGCGCGCAAAAATAAACGGCAACACCGGCA
>JBDTPU010000133.1:0-2448 GCA_039932535.1 Gallionella sp.
AGCCAAACAAAACGGCAGTGCATTACACATCATGGGGTTGCTCTCGCCGGGCGGCGTACACAGCCATGAAAATCATATTTTCGCGATGCTGGAAATGGCAGCGCGCGCCGGGTTGAAAAAAGTTTATCTGCACGCGTTTCTGGATGGGCGCGATACGCCGCCCAAAAGTGCTGCGCAATCTTTGCAATTATTGCAGCAAAAATGCGCCGCCTTGGGCGTCGGAAAAATTGCCAGCATCGTCGGGCGTTTTTACGCGATGGACAGAGACAACCGCTGGGAACGCGTGCAACCCGCTTATGAATTACTCACCCAGGGCCGCGCCGAGTTCACCGCGACCGATGCCTTGAACGGACTGGAACAGGCCTATGCGCGCGGCGAATCGGACGAGTTCGTCAAGGCGACGTCCATTGTCCCCAAAGGCGAATCAGCTGCTACCATGCAAGACGGCGACGTAGTCATATTCATGAATTTCCGCGCCGATCGTGCCCGAGAAATCACCCGCGCGTTGACCGATAAAGCGTTCGATGGATTTCACCGCGCCTACATTCCCAAACTTGCCAGCTTGGTCACCCTGAGCCGTTATGGCGATGATTTCAAATTACCCTGCGCATATACTCAGGAAGAAATTCATAATGGCTTTGGAGAATATATTTCCAGCCTTGGACTGAAACAATTGCGCATCGCCGAAACAGAAAAATATGCCCACGTCACTTATTTTTTCAATGGCGGACGCGAACAGCCTTACCCCGGCGAAGAGCGCATACTGGTGCCTTCGCCCAAGGTTGCCACTTACGATCTGAAGCCGGAAATGAGCGCATTCGAAGTCACCGATAAACTCGAAGCGGCAATCCTGAGTCGCCAATACCAGGCCATCATCTGCAATTATGCCAACGGCGATATGGTCGGGCATAGCGGCAATCTGGCAGCAGCCATACTCGCCGTCGAAGCGCTGGATATTTGCATCGGTCGGGTGGTCAAGGCGATGCAATCCATCGGCGGCGAAGTCATCATCACCGCCGATCATGGCAATGCCGAGCAAATGATAGATCGCGTCACGCACCAGGCGCACACCGCGCACACGCTGAACCCGGTACCGTTTCTGTATATAGGGCGCAACGCCACGCTGAAAGATCAGGGCGCGCTGCGCGATCTCGCGCCCAGTCTGCTGACCATGATGGGCTTGCCGCAACCTGCGGAAATGACCGGGCACAGCTTGATTCAGATACAGTGACCCAGAATAAGGTGACACGCCTCGCGCGCTTGCTATTGCTGGTTTTATGCAGCCTGGTTCTGTTCAGCACGGCCTACGCCGACAAACAGGAAGAATTAAAAAATCTGCGTGAGCGCATCGCGGCAGTAAAGCGCGAGATGGATAAAACCAGCGAGTCAAAAGTTGAAGTGGCCGACGCACTGCGTGAATCCGAACTGGCCATCAGCAATAGCAATCGCACCCTCGCCGATCTCGCCGCACAGCAACATGCCGTAGACCAAAAACTTGCCCAGCTGCAAGGACAACAACAACTCTTGAGCGCCGACATAGCAAGGCAACAAACTTTGCTGGGTAAGCTGCTGTATCAGCAATACCTGGGCGGCGAACAGGAATATCTCAAGTTGCTGCTGAACAATCAAGACCCCAACCAGGCCGCTCGCGATCTGCGCTATTACCAATACATTGCGCGCAGCCGGGCAAGCTGGCTCGCCAGTTTGCGCAAGAATTTTGCCGCACTGGATGCAATCAGCGCATCCACCCGCGAACAGCGCGCGACCCTGGTCTCATTACACGCGGAACAAGCCGCGCAAAAAAAGACACTGGAAAAAGAGCAACGCGCCCGGCAGCGAACCTTGGGACAAATCTCGCAGCAACTTCACCAGCAACGCCGCGAAATTACCCATCTGCAACGCAACGAGAATCGCCTGTCGCAACTGGTCGACAAATTGACTCGAATGCTGGCACAACCAAAATCGAAATCGCTGTTCCGCAATGACAGCCTGCCGGACAATCGTTTTGACGGCAATCCGTTCGAGCAACTCAAAGGCAAGCTGACCTTGCCGGTTCGGGGTGAAATCACCAATCGCTTCGGCACACGGCGCCCGGACAGCACAGTGCAATGGAAAGGACTATTTCTCCGAACTTCCAGGGGGCAGGCTGTCAAAGCGATTGCCGCCGGGCAGGTGGTGTTTGCGGACTGGCTGCGCGGCTTTGGCAATCTGCTTATTATTGATCACGGCCAAGGCTACATGAGCTTGTATAGCAACAATGAAACGCTCTACAAGCAGGTGGGCGATGTGTTGCATGGCGGTGATACCATTGCGGCAGTCGGGAATAGCGGCGGCAATGAAGATTTCGGTTTATACTTTGAACTGCGCCATGAGAGCAAGCCGCTCGATCCAATAAAATGGCTGGCAAAAAAATAACATTGAGGGAATTATGCGTCTTCTGGAAAAAGC
>JBDTPU010000134.1:0-2343 GCA_039932535.1 Gallionella sp.
CTCATGTTGGGCGCGAACACGATGCCGATTTCCTGCGCCGCCGCGCCGAGTTGCGCTTTTTGCTGCGCGTTGAAACCGGTGGTGCCTATCACCATATTCACGCCGAGCTTGCGGCAGATTTCGAGATGATGCAGCGTTCCTTCGGGACGGGTGAAATCAATCAGCACGTCTGCGCCTTGCAATGCCGTCGCTGCATCCGCGCTGATTTTTACACCGCAGGCCATGCCAAATAATTCTCCGGCATCCTTACCAAGAAACCCGCTGCTGCTGTGTTCCAGCGCAGCATGCAGCGCAAGGTCATCCGATTGGAGCACGTGCTCCAGCAGGATGCGCCCCATGCGTCCGCTGCTGCCGGCTATCGCGATTTTTATTTTTTTCATTTCTTATCCTTTTGCTGCTCATTCGCCTTTATTTCTGCTTTGCCATTTACCGATTGGGTAGGGAGAGCCTCAAGCGGTTGATTGTCATCGACCATGCGCATCAGATTGTCGCCTTCAAAATAAAGTGTCAACTTATGTTCTTCAATCAGTTTTTTGCCATGTTCGAGGCGATACGCATAATCCCAGCGATTGGCATGAAAGGCGTCATTGATCATCGGCGTGCCCATTACATAACGTACCTGTTGCCGGGTCATGCCGAGCTTGAGTTTTTCGCGCATCTCCGGCGTCACGAAATTTCCCTGGCGGATGTCCATTTTGTACGGAGCACATGAGGACAAGAGCGATGAAAATAAAACCAGGGCAGGCAAAATAATTTTGGTACGCATCACATTCCTAATCAATATTCAAAATTCCAAGCTGCTGACTTCTTTGCCAATAGCATACCTCAAGCAATCACCCCCAGCATTTCCGCTGCGTGTTTACGTGTCGTGTCGGTGATTTTTACACCACCCAACATGCGCGCAATTTCTTCGACGCGTTGTTCGCCGTTGAGCACAACAATGCGGCTCAGCGTGACGCCATTTTCCGCGACCTTGCTCACTTGCCATTGCTGGTCTGCCGCCGCCGCAACCTGCGGCAAATGCGTGACGCATAACACCTGATAAGTCTTGCCGAGTTTTTTCAGCAACTGGCCAACGATTTCCGCGACGCGCCCGCCGATGCCGCTGTCTACTTCATCGAAAATCAGCGTAGGCACACTGGCAACTTGCGATGCAGCAACCTGGATCGCCAGGCTGATGCGCGACAATTCGCCGCCCGAAGCGACCTTGGCAAGACTGCGTGCAGGCACGCCGGGATTGGCGGCGACCTGAAATTCTATGGCTTCCAATCCGTTTGCATTGCCCGCCTCTAACGGCAGCAATGCCACTGTGAAACTGCCACCCTGCATCGCCAATGTCTGCATCACAGCGGTAATTTCACGCTCCAGTTTGACGGCAGATTTTTTGCGCGCTACGGTTAATTTTTGCGCTGCGGATAAATATTTTTGCTGCGCGGATTTTTCCTGTAGTTCCAGTTCAGCCATATCCGCATCGCCACCCAACTCCGCCAGGCGCGCCATGATGTGCTGCAAGGCTGCATCCAGTTGTTCCGGCGCGACGCGATATTTGCGCGCGGCATCCAGCACGCCCTGGATGCGCTGCTCCTGTTCGCGCAAACGCTGCGGGTCGGTGTCCAGACGCTGCTGATAATGGCGCAACGCATAGACGGCTTCCTGCAATTCCGCCTGCGCGCTTTCCAGCATCTTCAGCGTCTCGCCCAGGCTTGCATCGTGCATCATGCCATCACGCAGGCGCACCACCAATGCGTTGAGTTGTGCCAGACACGCGCTGTCCGCCTCGCTCAGAGTTTCGATGCCGAATGCCGCAGTCTCCAGCAGGCTCGCGGCATGGGACAGACGTGCATAATCTTCCTGCAAAACATTCCACTCCGCCACATTAAAATTCAAGCCTTCCAATTCGTTACGCTGAAATTGCAATAGCTCGCGCTCGGCCGCCACTGCTTCGGCGTTTTCACTCAGGCTGATGCGGCGGCGGTGCAAGGTTTGCCAATCGCGATACAGCGCAGCAACCTGTTCGGCGCTGTCGGTCATGTCCGCATAACCATCCAGCAATACACGTTGCGTTTCCGCACGCAGCAGCGATTGGTGCGCATGCTGTCCGTGTATATCCAGCAACTGGTCGCCCGCCTCGCGCAATTGTTGCAGCGTCGCACTGCGTCCGTTGATAAAGCCGCGCGAACGTCCCCCGACATCCAGCACGCGGCGCAGCAGACACATATTCGCATCGCCTTCCATCTCTTGCTCGCGCAACCATGACTGCAAATCCGGCAATGCGCTCACATCAAATTCGGCGGCAATTTCGGCACGCTCGCAGCCATTGCGCACCATGCCCGCATCGCCGCG
>JBDTPU010000135.1:0-3444 GCA_039932535.1 Gallionella sp.
TGCAGTTCAATCAGGTGCAGATGCTGGTGCTGGATGAGGCGGACCGCATGCTGGACATGGGCTTCATGCCTGATCTGAAGCGCATCCTGGCTTTGTTGCCCAAGCAACGGCAGAACCTGATGTTCTCGGCTACGTTCTCACCCGAGATCAAGAAATTATCGGCGGAATTTCTGACTCACCCCAAACTCATCGAAGTCGCGCGCAGCAATGCCACTGCCGAGAACGTCACACAAAAAGTTTATCTGGTCGAACAAGCAGACAAACACGTGCTGCTCGCGCAACTGTTGCGCGGCAGCGATGCGTCGCAAGTGCTGGTGTTTACCAAAACCAAGCTCACTGCCGGTCGCCTTGCCAAGCAATTGCAGAAGGAAGGCGTTGCCGCCGATGCGATCCACGGCGACAAGACACAACTGGAACGCATCAAGGCGCTCGATGCTTTCAAGAACGGGACAGTCACCGTGCTGATCGGCACCGATGTCGCCGCGCGCGGACTGGATATTGACCAGTTGCCCATGGTGATTAATTACGAAATACCCAGCGCGCCGGAAGATTACGTGCACCGCATCGGACGCACTGGCCGCGCGGGCGCTTCCGGCAAGGCGATCTCGCTGGTGTCGCCGGAAGAAGAAAAATATCTGATTGAAATCGAGAAGCTGATCAAGAAAGAGATCGAAAAAGAAAAGGCTGTTGTGCCGCATGCGGCCCGGAGCAGCTCCAGCAGAACACCGGGCGAACATCGTGGCCATGCATCCAGAGGCGAACATACAGAACGCAGCCATGCTCATGCATCGCGAGGCGAACATTCGGAGCGTAGCCACGCACCGCGTCCTGCCGCACCGAAAAAATCCAGCCATGATCCGTGGTTCGATAAACCTTACGAGCCCAGCGGCAGCGCCGCGCCTGCCAAACAGCCGGAGCAACCTGGCAGCAAACCAAAGAAAAAAGTCGCGGCGATTTTTGTGCGGCGGCCAAGCTAATTTCATTTTGCATTAGAAGTGGCAATAACGTAGGGTGCGCTTGCGCACCACAACCAATGAGTCGTTCCATCAGTGATCGTAGCGCGTAAGGGCGCGATGCAACAAAGTCAGGCAATCCACTACGCAGTAAGCTGCGTGTGGAGTTGACACAATCGCGCCGCAATAATTCTGCCTAGGGAAACGCTGATTAAGTCCAATACTATGGTTCGATACACCCACGGGTGCGAGAACCTCTGCGAGGCATTTCCCGTTCGCCCCGAGTGCCGCGCGTAGCGCGGTGTATCGAGGGGTGCGAACGGGAAACACTCACCACGAACGGACTTAATCAGCGTTTCCCTAGATTTTTTGTTCAGGCCACGCGGCAAGAAACTCGCGCCAGTGCGGCTGGTCGAGCTTGGCCAATTCGCTGCGTACCAGAGCACATTCCTGTTGATAGCGCGCACGAGTGAGGACGCCGCGCATCATCTGGAAGCGCGCGAATACCAGCCAGGTATTCGCGACATCGGTCTCGCAGTAGTTACGGATTTCGTCCAGCTTGCCGTGCTGATACGCCTCCCACACCTTGCTGCCATCCATACCCAGCTTGCCCGGAAATCCGATCAGCTTGGCCAGTTCATCCAGCGGCGCATTGGCGCGGCCGGTGTACATGGCGAGCAAGTCCATCAAATCAAGATGGCGCGAGTGATAACGGCTGATGTAATTGTTCCATTTGAAATCCTTGTCGTCCTCGCCCATATCCCAGTAACGCGTGCACTGCACGCCGTGGATCAGGCCGCGATAATGCAGCACCGGCAGGTCGAAGCCGCTGCCGTTCCATGACACCAGTTGCGGAGTATATTTTTCGATGCCGTCGAAGAAGCGCTGGATGATGCTGCCTTCGTCGTCTCCCATGCCGCCCAGCGACCACACGCGAAAACTATCGCCCTCGCGCAGCGCGCAGGAAATCGCCACGACGCGTTGCAGATGATGTTGCAGAAAATCGCTGCCGGTTTTCTGACGGCGCAACTGGAAGGCCATCTCCGCCACTTCCGTATCGCTGACATGCGCATCCAGTCCATGCAGCGCACGTAGCCCGGCGATGTCGGGTATGGTTTCAATATCAAAGACGAGAGTAGGGTTCATGATTAATAAGGAAGCTCTGATTAAGCCCCGTTCGTACCGAGTGTTTTCGTTCATCCTTCGATACGCCGCGCCAAGCGCGGCACTCAGGACGAACGAAAAATGTATCGAGGTATACTCCAAGATTAATCAGAGATTCCCTAATGATAACAGCTTCCCTCCCCTTCAAGAAAAAGGACGGTACACTGCCAGTTGTATTAAAACAAATCCATCTGCCCATGCCGCGATGGCGGTTTAAAAAGGCTGGTATCAAGCGGCCTGTCCTCCAGATTGAGTCCCAGCCGCTGGCAGGTTTTGCGGAAGCGCTGCTTCAGCAGGTCGGCGAATAATCCCTGGCCGCGAAAGCGCGAACCGAATTCCGGATCGTTCTCGCGCCCGCCGCGCATTTCGCGCATCCGGCTCATCACATGTTCCGCCTTCAGCGGATAGTGCGTGGCGAGCCAGTCCTTGAACAAATCCTTCACTTCATAAGGCAGGCGCAGCACTTCGAAGATTGTGGCACTGGCATCAGTGCTCCGCAGTCCGCGAATATCCAAGGGTCGGGAAACACTTTTGTACGATGTCAAAAGGCAATCAATATCCGGGACGAGCCAGGTTTGCTTCAGGCTCTTGGATTGCCTGTTGAAACACCACCGAATCCGTACCCAAGGAGGGTTAGCCATGCAAGTCCAACTTACTGCCGTGTTCCAACAAGTCCCCGAAGGTTATATCGCTTTCGTAGAGGAGCTTCCGGGCGCCAATACCCAAGGCAGCACGCTTGAGGAAGCCCGTTCCAATCTCACCGAAGCCATAACGCTTATTCTCGAAACCAACCGTGCCCTTGCCGAAGAAGATCTGCAGGGCATTGATGTGCCTCAGCCCTGATTCATCCGGCTGGTTACATCCCTCTACACCTCGCTCAACATCCCATCCGCGAACACCAACGCGCAACGCACAGTCTTGCCCGCATATACCGTTTGCATCGCGGTTCGATATTCCTGCATCTGTGCGCGGTAACGCGTAACGTCTTCGCTATCACCCAGCTTGTAATCCAGCACCCACACTTCGTCGTCGAATTCCACCAGCCGGTCTATACGCTTTAATTCGCCGCGCGCGTTGACGTAGGGTATTTCGTTATTCGCGCTGCGATAATGTTTTGGATCGAAGAAACGCGCGAGCTGCTGCGAAGTGAGCAAGCGTTGGGCTTGTTGCCAGAGCGGTTCGATCTCTTCGGCGGGGATGGCGAGGCGTTGTTGAAGTTCGTCTTTGGTCGCCGCTTGTTCCCCCACCCCAACCCTCCCCCGGAGGGAGATAACCAGCGACTTGCCCGTTTGCGGGCTTAGTCGAATGGCTAGTTGTTTCATCAGGG
>JBDTPU010000136.1:0-3880 GCA_039932535.1 Gallionella sp.
GTTGCCATTGTATTCGTTGACAGCCAGGCTGTACACCGCGTGAATATTCGCTGGCATGGGGCCGTCACAAAAAAAATGAATGGCATCATGGATTGCGCTGGGTGTGGCGAGCGCCTGTCCTGAGCCTTGGCCTGTCCTGAGCTTGTCGAAGGGTCGAAGGGTTAGCTTGAGGTGTTTTTCGCCCACCACGCGCTGGCTTTGCACGGCGAACCTGTCTTCAAACAGCGGCTGCGGAAAACCTTGCCCCCATACCTGTTGTTCCAGGCTGCGTGCGAGATCCAAAGAAAAATCTGAAGGCGCAAGCGAGCCGTCGGTCTCGATAACCTGGGTGAGATCGGCGGGGGAGAGCAGGCTGTGCGCAACGCTTTCAAAGGCAGACTTGAATTCATCGAAATACTCTTCGCGCAGGCTGAGTCCGGCCGCCATGGCATGGCCGCCAAATTTTTGCAGTAAATGAGGGTGGCGTTTGGACACGAGATCAAGCGCGTCGCGCAGATGCAGGCCGTGGATGCTGCGCCCGGAGCCTTTCAATTCACCATTTTGTGAACGTGCGAAAGCAATCACCGGACGGTGGTAACGATCCTTGAGGCGTGAGGCGAGAATGCCGATGACGCCCTGATGCCAGGATTCATCGAATAGCGTAAGGCTGCTGCTGTCGCCGGGATTGATGTGCTCCAGTGCGGCCAGCGCTGCTTGTTGCATGTCGGCTTCGATGCTGCGCCGTTCGCGGTTGAGCGCATCCAGCCTGGCGGCGATCTGTGCGGCGGCGTCTGCGTGATCGCTGAGCAAACAGGCTATGCCCAGGCTCATGTCTTCCAGCCGACCAGCGGCATTCAAACGCGGCCCGACAGTAAAGCCCAAGTCCTGACTCGAGGTGCGCGCCGGATCTTTTTTCGCTACGCGCAGCAGCGCGTTGATACCAGCGCAAGCGCGTCCGGCACGGATGCGCTGCAGACCTTGTTGCACCAGGATGCGGTTGTTTTGATCCAGCTTGACTACGTCGGCGACCGTGCCCAGCGCAACCAGATCAAGCAGCTCAACGAGCTTGGGTTCAGCTTGTTCAGCAAATGTGCCGCGTGTGCGTAATTCGGCGCGCAGTGCCCGCAGCACATAAAACATCACGCCTACGCCCGCCAGATTTTTGCTGGGGAATGCACAGCCGACTTGATTGGGATTGACGATGCATGCCGCATCCGGCAGCGTATCGCCGGGCAGGTGATGGTCAGTGACCAGCACTTGCATGCCCAGCCGATTGGCTTCGGCAACGCCCTCGACGCTGGCGATACCATTGTCCACTGTCAGTAAAATATCTGGTTGGGATTGAGCGGCTAAACGCACGATCTCAGGTGTCAAACCATAACCGTATTCAAAGCGATTCGGTACGAGGAAATCAATGTGGGCACCGAAGGAACGCAAACCGCGCACCGCCACCGCACAGGCAGTTGCTCCGTCGGCATCATAGTCGGCGATGACTATGAGTTTTTTTTTCGCGGCAATGGCATTGGCCAGGAAAACTGCCATTTCACGGGCATTTTTCAGCGCGTCGAACGGCAACAGTTCAGCAAAGATCGTGTCCAGTTGTGTGCTATCCGTAATGCCGCGCGCCGCAAAAATTTTCGCCAGCGCAGATGAATAACCGCTGTCACGCAAGTGTTGCGCGGCGGCGGCGGGGAAATTGCGGGGAATGATTTCCGTCATATGGCAATTGGCAGAATGATGAGGACAATAAAAAGGGCGGCTTGAATAATCAAGTGCCCAATTTTTACCTGACTGGTGCCCCGGGGCGATAAACTAGAGACATTGAAACAATAATTGCGATAGGTTGGCTGTTCTTCAAACTAGCTCACTGATTAGTTCCCTTATTTTTTGCGATCCAGTCCATACCAAGGCTTATCGCTTTTCTGGGCTATATTCCGGTCTCGGAACATGTTCTTCCAATTGAATGATCGTAGCCCAAGCCAACATTAACCAAGGCAGATTCGTTTTTTTAATTTGTGATGTTGGACTCTATCATACCATCTAGGTATGTTTGACCATGCCCCCGTTAGCGCAATATGCTGTGCTACATACTACTTGCAGGTGTTCCATGGAGAAATGTCTATGAAGGCGGATGAAGTCCAGTTCACAGTGCGCTGCCAGACAGACCGGCCCACACCTTCAGCGCAGAGTCGTTCATCGAAACCAGAGGATCACATCATGTTGCGCAGCGCGAAGGAAGGGTATGCCGAGGAGGCTGCGGATCAGGAAATTTCGCCGCTGACATGGAGTTCATTCTGGTCGACGGACTGGAAACGTTCTTCACAGCACACCCGCGCTTGCATTGAGTCTATAGTTTGGTCAAGAAGAAAAAGGAATCCGGATGAACGCAGCGACCCTGGGGAATGAGCAAATGCTCAACAAGGTGCCCCAGCTCACGATCTATTTCTGGATCATCAAGATCATGGCCACCACCGTCGGCGAGACGGTCGCCGACATGCTGGCCGTCAAACTCAAGCTCGGTCTCGTACTTGCTTCCCTGGTGGTGGGGGCGATGCTCCTGATCGCGCTGTTTGTTCAATTTCGATCCCGCAAGTACTTGCCCGCTTTCTATTGGTTGGCGGTCGTCCTCATCAGCGTCGCCGGCACCCTCATCACCGACAACCTGGTCGAAAACCTGGGTGTTCCCCTTTGGGTCACCACGGTGGTGTTCACAGTCGCGTTGTGCTTGACCTTCGTCGCATGGTACGCGGTCGAAAAGTCTCTGTCGGTACACACCATCCAGACGACCCGTCGAGAACTCTTCTACTGGGCGGCGATTCTGTTCACCTTCACGCTCGGTACCGCCGGAGGCGATCTGCTGTCGGAAGGCGCCCACCTCGGCTATCTGTATTCCGGGCTGTTGTTCGCCGGGTCGATCGCGCTGGTCACGCTGCTGTACTACAAGGCGGGTCTCAACGCTGTCATGGCGTTCTGGATCGCCTATATCCTGACTCGGCCGCTCGGCGCATCGCTTGGCGACCTGTTGTCGCAGCCCAAGTCGAACGGCGGTCTCGGCTTGGGAACGGTCGTGACGAGCGTGGCATTCCTCGTCGTCATTGTCGGCCTGGTCATCTTCCGGTCGCACAGGCTGAATGATCCGCAAAGGCTTTAGGCTGTCTGATTCAGCGCGCCGGGTACACCCTGCGCCGAATCAAGCCGCATCAGAACTGTGCCGCTGGCATGCGGTTGCCGATGAGCTGATGTTACAACAAGTGGCGATTGAGATGATCCTTGCCAGCGCAGCACAGGCTATTCAAGAGCGCGGCCAATTCCATCTCGTGCTCGCCGGCGGAAACACACCACGTGGAATTTATCACGGCCTGCGCACAGCTCAAACCGATTGGTCCGCGTGGCACATCTATTTCGGCGACGAGCGCTGCGTGCCCCCAACCGATTCGGCGCGCAACTCACATATGGCTGCGGAAGGTTGGCTGGGCCTTGTGCCCATTCCTGCGTTGCAGGTGCACGTGATACCGGGCGAGTTGGGTGCTATTGAAGCAGCACGCAACTATGCCGAAATATTGCAGATAATCGCCGATTTCGATCTGGTGCTGCTCGGACTTGGCGCAGACGGCCACACAGCAAGCTTGTTTCCCGATCATGAGTGGGGCGCGGCGCCCGGTTCGCCGGACACACTGGCAGTGTTAGACGCACCCAAACCACCACCGCAGCGCGTGTCGTTGAGTGCGGCGCGACTCAGTCGTGCGCGGCAAGTGATATTTCTGGTCAGCGGAGAGTCCAAACACAGGGCGGTAGCCGAGTGGCGTGCCGGCAAGGACATTCCGGCGCGGGCAATCACTCCGGCAGCGGGTGTCGATGTGTTGGTGGAATCTGCGCTGCTTGCACCATTGGTTTTACCCAA
>JBDTPU010000137.1:0-2082 GCA_039932535.1 Gallionella sp.
TCGAAGCCCGCGAAATACTGGGGAAAGCCAAGGTAAAGAATGACGCGCTCCAGCGTGAGCAGTTGCCCGCATGGTTCGCTGCTGTTCAGCAAATCCAAAACCCTGTAATCAGTGCCTATCTGCAAACCCTGTTACTGGTGGGTTCGCGCCGTGAAGAACTTGCATCCTTGCGCTGGGAAAACGTGGATTTTCAGTGGAACAGTATAACCATCAAGGATAAGGTGGAAGGGTTGCGCGTCATACCCTTAACGCCTTATGTGGCGCACCTGATGGCCGCTCTACCGCGCCGTAGTGAATATGTGTTCAGTAGTCCGGCTTCGCTTTCCGGCTATCTTGCCGAGCCTTCTGATAGGCATAATGAAGCATGCGCCAAGGCTGGGCTTTTTGTGACACTGCACGGCCTGCGCCGTAGTTTTGCAAGCCTGACAGAATGGATAGAAATGCCCGGTGGAATTGCTGCGCAGATACAGGGACACAAGCCGCAAGGGGTGCGTGAACAGCACTACATCCGCCGCCCGCTCGATTTGCTGCGTATGTGGCACGTCAAAATTGAAGCATGGATATTGGAGCAAGCAGGAATAGAGTTTACGCCCAGTGCAAGCGGGTTTTCGGGTAGTAAGTTAATCAGATAGTACGATAATCGGGTAGCAAACTAATCGTTGTATTCTCCCAAACATACCCATACAATGTATGCTAATGAAAAACATTAAGCCCATCAAGCCGAGCGAACGACAGGTTAAGGAATGGCTCAAAGAGGCGGCCCAAGGCAAACGGCGCTTGGTCTTTTCCCCGCACGCTGAAATACAAATGCGCAAGCGCAAGATTGGGCGTAGGCAGGTACTGGAAACCTTGGGGAGTGGAACCCTCAGCGAACCACTTCATCAGGATATTCATGGGGACTGGAAATGCAACATCAGTTGGCGACATGCGGGACTGCACGTTACGGTTGCAGCGGCATTCAAGCTGCATGAAAATGGCGATTGGGTAATTATCATAACGGTATTCTAGGAGTAAAAAAATGTTGAAATATGACGACTGCGGCCTGCGGAATATCTGGCTGAAAAATGGCTACCGTTATGAGGTAATCAAAGGGCACGGCAAGTGTCTGGAGATAGCCGACATAAGCGGGCTGCATCATTCCATTGCGCACCACTTGGTAAATTACCGCAAGCGATTATCCGGCCCGGAAATCCGCTTCCTCCGGGTAGAAATGGGCATATCGCAAAATCGACTGGCCGACTGCATGGGCGTTGACGAACAAACAATTTCCTTGTGGGAAAGAAGCAAACGCCGACCGACAGTGGCAGCCGAAAGAATGCTGCGCCTGCTTTACTTGGAACATGCTGACGGCAAAACCAAGGTCGCTAAAATGATTGCCCAGTGGAACAACATAGACCGGCAAGAGCTGGAAGAAGAATCCAAGCAAATATTTCAGGAAACTGATGGTGAATGGCGAATGGCTGCCTGACCAAGTTAAGCGCCAGACTACCGCGACGGTGGGAAAGCGGGATACTTTCACCCCAACGTCAGGTGCCCTATTATTGAAGAGTACTTGAAGGAGTGCTTAATGCCTGATTCTCGGATTGATGACTTTGACTATGACTGCTGGCAAAAGGTAGTTGGCCTTACTATCTATGAAGCCGCATTCTGGATGCAGATCGGAAGCGACCCGCGTGGACACCAAGCGAGATATGAACAAGATAATGAGTATTCTGCAAACTTCGAGGATAATCCATATAGAGCAGAAGCTGTCTGTGATGTATGCCAAATACTTATTGACGCCATTCATGCGGGGCTTATTAAAACACTCGGTGAGGTAGTCCATAGCAACCGAGATGTTGATGCAAAGAATACGCGCATCCAGAAAAGCGATTGGCTAACTTGGTGCCGAGACAATGGTTATTCTGACATCGCTAACAAAACTATATTCAAGAAAATAAGCACTCCTGTAGTGGCAGTACAGGCGGTGTGCATCAAAATAGAGCAGGGAGTTCCGCCGGACGCGGAGGCCGCAAAGATGGAAGTCGGGCAATCAGGCGCACCAATGACCAACAAGGTGGAAGCTGTGCGAACAAGCGCACC
>JBDTPU010000138.1:0-2718 GCA_039932535.1 Gallionella sp.
TCACTACGTCGCCGGTATGTATCTCGTTGGCTTCATCATGCGCATGGTATTTTTTTGACACGCGAATAATCTTGCCCAGCAACGGGTGCTTTACTTTACGCTCGACCAGAACGGTTACGGTTTTGTCCATCTTGTCGCTGGTCACCGTGCCGGTCAGGGTACGCTTCAATTTGGAATCGATAGTTGCTTTAGCATCACTCATTTTTGGGCACCCTTCTCTGTCAACGCAGTTTTAACGCGGGCAATATCACGGCGCACCTTGCGAAACTCACTGGTGTTAGTCATTTGTTGTGTCGCTACTTTCATACGTAAACCAAACTGTGCCTTGGTCAAAGACAGCAGCTCGGTATTCAAATCTGCGGCTGACTTGGCCTTCAGTTCGCCAGTTTTTTGTTTATTGGCCTTCATGTTATGTCCCTACCTGTCTGACTACAAAAGTGGTGGCCAGCGGCAGCTTGGCCGAAGCCAGACGAAACGCTTCGCGCGCCAGAGTTTCATCCACCCCATCCATTTCGTACAACATTTTGCCGGGCTGAATCTCGGCGACGTAGTATTCAGGATTGCCCTTGCCATTGCCCATACGGACTTCAGCTGGCTTTTTGGAGATCGGCTTATCCGGGAAGATGCGTATCCAGATACGGCCACCGCGTTTGATGTGGCGCGTCATGGCGCGTCGTGCAGCTTCGATTTGACGTGCCGTCAAACGGCCGCGCACCACCGCCTTCAGACCAAACTCACCAAAACTGACCTTGTTGCCACGGGTGGCAATGCCGGTGTTCCGACCTTTTTGTTCCTTGCGGAATTTCCTTCTAGCTGGCTGTAGCATGCTTGACTCCCGACTTCCTTATTTTCTTTTCCGGTTCAGCGGCGACTGGCGCCACTGCTTCCTGATCCGAGATTTCACCCTTGAATACCCAAACCTTCACGCCGATGATGCCGTAAGTGGTTTTTGCTTCGGAGGTGCCATAGTCGATATCGGCACGCAGCGTATGCAATGGCACGCGGCCTTCGCGATACCATTCGGTACGGGCGATTTCAATACCGTTCAAACGACCCGCACTCATGATCTTGATCCCTTGTGCGCCCAGGCGCATCGCATTTTGCATCGCGCGCTTCATCGCGCGGCGGAACATGATGCGCTTTTCCAGTTGCGCAGTAATACTCTCGGCGATCAGTTGCGCATCAATTTCCGGCTTCCGCACTTCCTCGATTGCAACATCGACAGATTGCAAACCCATGCGTTTGCGCAATTCGGCGCGCAAGGTTTCGATGTCTTCGCCCTTCTTGCCGATCACCATGCCCGGACGCGCGGTGTAAATGGTTACCTTGGCGTTCTTGGCCGGACGCTCGATGACCACCTTTGAAACACCGGCGGAAACCAGTTTCTTTTTCAGGTAGGCACGAACTTCAATATCTTTGAGCAACAAGTCAGCGAAATTTTTGCTGTTTGAATACCACTTGGAATCCCAGTTTTTACGAACACATAACCGGAAACCGGTTGGATGAATTTTCTGTCCCATAATCTACCTTAGCTCCCGACGCTGACAGTAATGTGGCAAGTTTGCTTTTCAAGGCGATTGCCCTGACCTTTGGCACGAGCCGACATCCCTCTGCCTGATGCCGCCTTATCGACATAAATAACTTTGACTTTTAACTCGTCGATATCAGCGCCATCGTTATGCTCGGCGTTCGCTATCGCGGACTCGAGCGCTTTCTTGATGATGACAGCTGCCTTCTTCGGGCTGAACGTCAAGATGTTGAGCGCCTGCGCAACCGGTAAGCCGCGAATTTGATCTGCTACCAAACGGCCTTTTTGTGCCGAGAGATGAATTTTTTTTGCAACTGCGGTAGTTGTTGTCATCATGCCCCCGGTTTCTTGACCACTGCTTTTTTATCCGCAGAATGGCCCTTGAAGGTGCGCGTCATGGAAAACTCACCCAGTTTGTGACCCACCATGTTTTCGGATACGTACACCGGAATATGTTGCTTGCCGTTGTGCACCGCAATGGTCAGCCCGACGAACTCGGGCAACACTGTGGAACGACGTGACCAGGTTTTCACCGGGCGCTTATCGTTGGTCGCGCGCACTGTCTCAATTTTTTTGAGCAAGTGGCCGTCGACAAAGGGACCTTTTTTAACTGAACGTGCCATATTTATTTACCCCTTAAACCTGAAAGCGACGACGCACGATCATGCCCGTGGTGCGCTTGTTGCGACGTGTGCGGAAGCCCTTGGCGGGCACACCCCATGGACTGACCGGATGACGACCGGCAGCAGTCTTGCCTTCGCCGCCACCATGCGGGTGATCGACCGGATTCATGACCACACCGCGCACGGTTGGACGAACACCGCGCCAACGCATCGCGCCGGCTTTACCAATGGAGCGCAGGCTGTGCTCGGAATTGCCCACTTCGCCCAAAGTCGCCTTGCAGTCAATGTGCACTTTGCGAATCTCGCCGGAGCGCAAACGCAATTGCGCGTAGCTGCCTTCACGTGCCAACAGCTGCACCGAAGTACCGGCAGAACGCGCCAACTGCGCACCCTTGCCCGGCAACATTTCGATGCAATGAATGGTCGAGCCGACCGGGACATTGCGCAACGGCAACGTATTGCCCGGCTTGATTGGCGCTTCCGAACCACTCACCAGCGTCGCGCCAGCTGCAACGCCTTTAGGCGCAATGATGTAACGACGCTCACCATCGGCGTAGCACAACAGCG
>JBDTPU010000139.1:0-7900 GCA_039932535.1 Gallionella sp.
GTCAGGCTCTTCTTGCCATGTTTACAGTCGTTGATTCCACGCAGGTTCCAACCGCTAGTGCTGTTTGGGGCGTATCCGAGTGGGGAGCAGCTGAATGGGGCTCGCAAGACGGTTTGTTTGAATCACTATTGATAAAACTGAATGAGAAAAATAAGTCCAAAAATAATAACGTCCGTGATGTTCTGATAGCGGAGACTGCTATTCAACGTAACCTAGTATTAGTAACCGACGATAGCGATCTCGCCGAGGTTGTACGTAACACTGGCGGCACTGTAATGGGGCATGCACAGCTTCTCTCAGACAGCCATGCCTGCTAACCAATCAGCCGAGCGGGACTCATTGCTATGTGTAAATCTGACTACACCCGCTTCAAACACCAAAAGGAGAATTAATCATGCCTACTAGCACCGTCCGCCTTCATCGTGTACTCCGCGCAAAACCGGAGAGAGTCTATCGCGCCTTCTTGAGCGCCGAGGCAATGTGCAAGTGGCTTCCGCCTTACGGGTTCACCTGCCAGGTCCATCACATGGATGCTAAGGTCGGAGGTACATTCAAGATGTCGTTCCAAAACTTCTCGACAGGAGAAGGCCATTCCTTCGGCGGCGAGTATCGCGAACTGGCACCTTACCAACTCATCCGATACACCGATAAGTTCGATGATCCCAATTTGCCAGGAGAAATGCAGGTAACAGTTTCCCTCAAACAGGTTTCGTGCGGCACCGAGTTGGAGGTCGTGCAAGAGGGAATACCAGAAGTCATTCCAGTTGAAATGTGCTATCTGGGCTGGCAAGAGTCGCTTACACAATTGGCGAATCTTGTCGAACCGGAGATCCCTGGGTAACGAATGACGGCTAACACTGTATTCGAGAGGCGCAAAAAACGCGCAGCCCCTTACTTTTACGTTGGAGCACAATAAGTTGATTGTCTTTTTTACTCGGCCTTTTCCACTTGCCCGACAAACAGGATTTCGTCAAAGCTGCGATTCAATTCTTTACTGTAAAAGCCACTCATCACGACACCTTTACTGTAACGGACTTTATTGCCCGGTTTAACGTCAAGCTTGGTGCCGGCCAGCCAGATCGTTTCGCGTTTATCATTGACCACTTCCAGATAAGTATAGGCTGCTGCCTGCAGAACCGTGCGTATGGTTCCATGATTGGGTAACTGAGCCTGATTTTTCTGGCGCGCGACCAGTTTTGCCTTGTATGCCTTAGCGTCGGACTCATCCCCCCAGTATCCGAAATCTGCGGTTGCATTCACTGTCGCGTATTCCACGCTGGATAAATAATTATCGCGACTGGAACCGCCGATCACGTATATCCAGTCTTTGTATTCAACCACGCTGAACATGCCGCGCGGCACGGTGAGCGGGGTGGTCATTTCCCATGCGGATAATTGTCCGTCGGAATTAACCTTGCTTTTCTCGACGCTATCGAGAAACTCCAGCCCGGTAAGGCCACCCAGTGCATACAGATAATCCCCGTGTGCCACAGTGGATAGTCCATATCGTCCGATTTGCAATGGAGCGGTCATTTTCCAGTTGCGCGTTTCCTCAGCGCCCAGCGGTGACCATTCGACATCGGTAATGCCCACCCCTTTGTCTTGATCATGTCCACCAATGACATAAGCGGCCGAACCCCATTTTTTTACGCCATTCACATAACGCGGCATCAGCATGGTTTTGGGTTCGAGTTGCCATTCTCCGAGACTGCCATCCGGCAAAAAGTCGGCGCGTTCCACCGTATCCAAAAGCACACCGCCAAAGCCGCCAAAAGAATAAACAGAAGTATTCGTAGCAATAAGTTTGCTGCAACGACGCGGTACGACCATTTGGTTCTTTTCGGTTTCCCATGCACCTAAAGTACCATCAGGCAAAATACGCGCGCGTTCGGCAGTGCGCAATAAATTATGCCCATTCGGGCCATTGCCGCCGCCGACTACATATACTGAACCGTCATGGATGACTGCGTCGATAAAACCGCGCGGTTCATTCAAAGTTGGACCCGCATGCCATGGCCCCAACGATCCGTCCTTATGAATTTTGGCATATTCCGTGGTATTGAGAAAATCCTGGCCGTCGACCCCACCGATTAAAAGCAGCGTGTCATCGACTGCCACGACCGCAGCCCCCGCCCGCGCGGTGGTCAGCGGAGCGGTTGTCTTCCAGTCAGGAACCCAAAGTTTGTTTTGCGTACCGCAGGCAGACAACGTGCATAGCAGTGCGAAGATGGCTAATTTATTCATATTGTTTCTTTCGATTTGATTGCGGCCAGAATGGTAGCCCGGATAAAAGTAATGTCAGCCCGCCATGATACACATCATCAGGTGCTGGGTCAGCCAAGTTAGCGGAGCAGAAGTTGCGTGGCGAACCAACTTGGACTAAACTAGTCCTAGTTGTTGCCAAGCAGGATAAATGTGAGGGAATTATGTTGCGTTTAAGCAAATTAGCAGATTACGGCAGCCAAGTCATGGCCTATATGGCTAGTGACGGCGGAGTTCACAGCGCGGCGGAAGTAGCAGCAGGCTTGGGTATCGCTGCGCCCACGGTGAGCAAGATACTCAAGATGCTTGCCCACGAAAATCTTGTTACCTCAGTGCTCGGAGCAAAGGGCGGGTATAAGCTGGCGCGCCACCCTCGCGAGATTTCAATCGCTGACATTATCAATGCGATGGACGGCCCGATTTCGATCACGGAATGCAGCAGCACCTCGACTTGTGTACGCGAATCGATTTGCTCGACGCGTAGCAATTGGCAGGGAATCAATCACATTATTCTGGACGCACTTGAAAATGTGAACCTTGCCGAAATGATTGCGCCCAAACCTCAGATCGTAAATATGAGTGCGTTGCGGACACGCGGTATTTTTGTATGAATTTTTATTGGAGATTTACATGGCAATCACATTGACGGAATCCGCAGCCAAACATATTCGGAATCAAATAGAGAAAAGCGGCAAAGGGATCGGACTGCGGCTGGGCGTGAAGAAATCAGGCTGCAGCGGTTTTGCCTATACCTTCGATATCGCGCAGGAAGTACTGGAGAACGACACGGTTTTCGAGGGCTTTGGTGCGAAGCTGCTGGTGGATGCGCAGAGCTTGCCCTATCTTGAAGGGACGGAACTGGAGTATGCAAAAGAAGGATTAGGGCATGTATTCAAATTCAACAATCCCAATGTTACGAATCAATGTGGATGCGGCGAAAGCTTTGCAGTTTAAGCCGTTTCAATTTAGGAAAGTCACATGAGCGCGGCACTACAAAATCTGGTTAACCAGCCCTACAAGCATGGCTTTGTCACCGACATCGAAACCGAGGTGGTTGCCAAAGGTTTGAATGAAGATGTGATACGTATGATCTCGAAAAAGAAGGAAGAGCCGGACTGGCTGCTTGATTTTCGTCTGGGAGCTTATCGTCACTGGCTGACCATGGAAGAACCGGTTTGGGCAAACGTCAGTTATCCCAAGATTGATTTTCAGGAAATCATTTATTTTGCCCAGCCCAAGCCGAAGAAAAAGCTGGCGAGCCTGGACGAAGTCGACCCGGAATTGCGGCGCACCTTTGAAAAACTCGGCGTACCTTTGCACGAGCAAAAATTGATGACCGGAGTGGCGGTCGATGTGATTTTTGACAGCGTGTCGGTGACCACAACTTACAAAGCCAAGCTGGCAGAAATCGGTATTATCTTTTGTTCTTTTTCGGAAGCGGTGCGCGAGTACCCGGAACTGGTGAAGCAATATCTGGGCAGCGTGGTGCCGAGTGGCGATAATTTTTACGCGGCACTTAATTCTGCGGTGTTTACCGACGGCTCGTTCTGCTTTATTCCGAAGGGGACGAAATGTCCGATGGATCTGTCTACCTATTTCCGGATCAACACCGAAGGCTCAGGTCAGTTCGAACGTACGCTGATCATTGCTGAGGAAGGCAGTTCGGTGTGTTACTTGGAAGGTTGCACCGCACCTCAGTTCGATACCAATCAGTTGCATGCGGCGGTGGTCGAGCTGGTCGCGCTGGACAATGCCGACATCAAATATTCGACGGTGCAGAACTGGTATGCCGGAGACGAGAATGGCAAGGGCGGAATTTATAATTTTGTCACCAAGCGCGGATTGTGCAAGGGAGTCAATTCGAAGATATCGTGGACCCAAGTTGAGACCGGTTCCGCGATCACCTGGAAGTATCCGAGCTGTGTGTTGCTGGGCGATAACTCCACCGGCGAATTTTATTCGGTGGCACTGACCAACCATCTGCAACAAGCCGATACCGGCACGAAAATGATTCATGTCGGCAAGAACACCCGCAGCAAGATCATCGCGAAAGGCATATCTGCCGGACGTTCGAACAACAGTTATCGCGGTCTGGTCAAGATCGGCAGTCGCGCGACCGGTGCCAGAAATTATTCGCAGTGTGACTCGATGTTGTTAGGTGATCGTTGCATAGCAAATACTTTTCCCACCATAGATGTGCAGAACATCACCGCCACAATAGAGCACGAGGCATCGACGTCCAAAATCGGCGAAGACCAGATGTTCTTTTTTGCGCAACGCGGGATCGGATCGGAAGAAGCGATTTCGATGATCATCAATGGCTTTTGCAAGGATGTATTCGTGCATTTGCCGATGGAATTTGCGGTCGAGGCCACCAAGCTGCTCGGCCTGAAACTTGAAGGGAGCGTAGGTTGATTAACAAGGGTAGCAAAGTATTGCTGGAGGTTAAAAATCTTCGGGCGGAAGTCGATGGCATCGAGATACTGAAAGGTGTTGATCTTACCGTGCGCGCCGGCGAAGTACACGCGATCATGGGCATCAATGGTTCGGGCAAGAGTACCTTCTCCAAGGTGTTGGCCGGCCATCCCGACTATCACGTCACCGGCGGAAGCGCGACCTTTGAAGGCAGGGATCTTTTTTCTCGCGCGCCCGAGGAACGTGCCAGGGCGGGACTGTTTTTGGCATTCCAGTATCCGGTCGAGATACCCGGTGTGTCGAACAGCGCATTATTGCGACTGGCCTACAACACGCTGCAGACAGAACGCGGCCTGGAAGAACTCGATCCGCTTGAGTTCGATGATCTGGTGCAGGAAAAAATCAAGGTCGTTGAAATGGATGCCAGCTTTCTCGCGCGGAGTGTGAACGAAGGTTTCTCCGGCGGCGAAAAAAAGCGCAATGAGATTCTGCAAATGGCCATCCTCGAACCCAAGCTTGCGATTCTGGATGAAACCGATTCGGGCCTCGATATCGATGCGTTGCGTATTGTCGCAAAAGGCGTAAACAGCCTGCTCTCGGCTGACAATGCAGTGGTGATGGTGACGCATTACCAACGCCTGTTGAATTACATCGTGCCGGATTACGTGCATGTGATGGATGGCGGACGCATTGTCAGAACCGGCGGCAAGGAACTCGCACAGGAACTGGAAGCCCGCGGCTACGACTGGCTCAGGGCGGCAGCATAATGCTGACCAAAGAACAATGCTTCGAGCAATTGCTGCTCGGCAAAACCGTCAAATCGGAAGGTTGGCTGGAGCAATTGCGTCTGGACGCGTTCAAGCGTGCTGAAGCATTGAGCTTCCCTACAAGCCGGCAGGACGATTGGCGTTTCACCGATTTGTCGCCGTTGCTTCTGCATCACTTTCATCAGGTGGATTCCTTTGCCAAATTAACGTTGGAGCGCATCAAGAAATTTTTGATTCCCGCTGCTATTCGCTTGGTTTTTGTTGATGGATGCTACTCACCGGAGCTTTCCGATTTGACGCGTGCCCAATCAGGAATCACGGCAGGATCGCTTACCGAGCATTTTGGGGATCAGTTGCTCGAGGAAAATTTTGGGCGTTATGCGCCATACAAACAAGACGCTTTTGTCGCGCTGAACACCAATTTTTTTGAAGATGGCGCTTGGCTTCATGTTGCCAAAGAGATGTCGGCACCGATACATCTGCTGCATGTTGCAACCCGACGCGAGGCTGCATCCGCGATCTATCCCAGATGCATGGTGGTGATGGAACCTTCCAGCCACGCGACCGTAATTGAAGACTATGTGGGTCTGGATGACGGAATTTATTTTGCGAATGCGGTGACTGAAGTGGTTCTGAAAGAGCATGCGCAATTACAGCATGTCCGGATACAGCGGGAAGAAAAAAATGCATTCCATATCGGACACTGTTCGGTCGAAGCGGGCATGGGCAGCGTCTATACTTCGACTGCGCTGTCATTCGGCGCGCGCGTTTCGCGTTACGCTCTGCACGTTACACAACAGGGCGAGGGCGCCGAAATACATCTCAATGGACTGGCTTTGATTGCGGGGCGCCAGATTGCAGATACGCATACGCAAATCGATCATGCCGTACCCAGAGGTAAGAGCGTCCAGTTGCACAAATGCATCGCCGACGGATCGGCGCATGCGATTTTCAGCGGCAAGATACTGGTTCACGCCGGAGCGGTTAAAACCGACTCTGCACAAAGCAGCCGCAACTTGCTGCTCTCCGACAAGGCGCGTATCGACACCCAGCCGCAATTGGAAATCTTCAACGATGACGTCAGTTGCAAACATGGAGCCACAGTCGGACAGATCGATGTGGATACACTATTTTTTCTGAAGAGCCGCGGGCTTGACGAAGCGCGCGCGAGAAATCTGCTGACCCATGCTTTTGCCGCAGAGATCATCAACAAAATTCCGGTGCCTTCCTTGGCCGAATCTTTGGGCCAAATGATTATGGAACGCATGAGCGGGGTGCGTACATGAAGATTGAACATATGGATAATGACCACATGAATATTGACCGCATACGCGCGGATTTTCCGATACTCAACCTGCAGGTTTCCGGCAAGCCGCTGGTCTATCTGGATAACGCGGCCAGCAGCCAGATGCCGCAGCCGGTACTGGATCGCATCGTGCAATATCAGCGCCGCGAGCATGCCAATATTCATCGCGCAGTGCATTATTTGAGTGAATTGGCTACCGAGGAATTCGAAGCGGCGCGTGTCAAGGTTCAACATTTTCTGAAAGCAAATGAGTCGCGTGAAATTATTTTTACGCGCGGCACTACGGAAGCCATCAACTTGGTGATGCACGGCTATGGCCGCGCCTTTATCGGCAAGGGCGACGAGATCATCCTGTCCGCGATGGAGCACCACGCGAACATCGTTCCGTGGCAGATGCTGGCGCAGGAAAAGGGCGCGGTATTGCGCGTGATTCCGATGAACGACAAGGGTGAATTGCTCATCGATGAATTCGAGGCGCTGTTCAATGCAAAAACAAAATTCCTGGCGCTGACGCATATGTCGAATGCGCTTGGCACCATCAATCCGGTAAAGGAGATGATCGCTTACGCTCATCGCCACGGCGTGCCGGTATTGCTGGACGGAGCGCAGGCCGCGCCTCATCAGCCGGTTGATGTGCGGGAACTGGATTGCGATTTTTATGCTTTTTCCGGGCACAAGCTGTGCGGGCCGACCGGCATCGGCGTGCTGTACGGCAAGGCGCAGTTACTGGAAAAAATGCAGCCTTATCAGGGCGGCGGCGACATGATCCTCTCGGTGACTTTCGAAAAGACCACCTACAACGTCATCCCTGCCAAATTTGAGGCGGGTACACCGCCCATCATGGCGGCAATTGCGTTAGGCGCTGCGATTGATTATCTGAGCGGCATAGGCTGGGCCAATATCCATGCATATGAAAAAATCCTGCTCGACTACGCCACAGCGCAGGTCTCGGCACTGAGTGGCGTCAGGATCATCGGCACAGCCGCGCACAAAGCTGCCGTGCTGTCATTCGAAATCAAGGGCGTGCATCCGCATGACGTGGGTACGATTTTGAACGATGACGGCATCGCGATACGCACCGGGCATCATTGTGCCCAGCCGGTGATGCAGCGCTTCGGAGTGCCGGCACCCCGTCCTCGATCACGAATCG
>JBDTPU010000140.1:0-2062 GCA_039932535.1 Gallionella sp.
GCGCCGCACCCGCCGGATTTGTTGCCGCCGAGGTGATCGATGCCAGCGGGCTGATCGTGATGCCGGGGCTGGTGGATGTATCGGCGCGCCTGCGTGAGCCGGGCTATGAATACCGCGCCACGCTGGAATCCGAAATGGAGGCAGCGGTGGCGGGTGGCGTCACCTCGCTGGTATGTCCGCCGGATACCGATCCGCCGCTGGACGAGCCGGGGCTGGTGGAAATGCTCAAGCACCGCGCTCGTTCGCTGAATCAGGCGCGGGTGTTCCCGGTCGGCGCACTGACCTATGGTTTGAAGGGTGCGGAGTTGACCGAGATGGTGGAGTTGACCGATGCGGGTTGCAAGGCTTTCGGTCAGGCCGATGCGCCGCTCACCGACACCCGCGTGCTGTTGCGCGCGATGCAATACGCCGCGACTTTCGGCTATCGCGTGTGGCTGCGTCCACAGGACAGCTTCCTCGCCAAGGACGGCGTGGCACATGATGGCGAAGTCGCGACGCGCCTCGGCCTGCCTGCCATTCCGGTGATCGCCGAAACCATCGCGCTGACCACCATGCTGCAACTGGCGCGCGAAACCGGCGTCAAGCTGCACCTGTGCCGCATCTCCAGCGCGGCGGGCGTAGAGTTGATACGCGCGGCTAAACGCGAAGGCTTGCCGGTGACCTGCGATGTGTCAATGAACCATGTACACCTGTCCGAAATGGACATCGGTTACTTCGATGCCAACTGCCACCTGATGCCGCCGCTGCGCAGTCTGCGCGACAAGGATGCTTTGCGTGCCGGGCTGCGTGACGGAACCATTGATGCCATTTGTTCCGACCACTCGCCGGTGGATGAAGACGCCAAACAATTGCCGTTCGCCGAAGCCGAAGCGGGGGCGACGGGTCTGGAGTTATTGTTGCCGTTGGTACTGAAATGGGCAGAACAGGAAAGCATTCCTCTGCTCGATGCGCTGGCGCGTGTCACCAGCAACGCGGCCGGCTTGATAAATCCCAAGGTGGGACATTTGTCGGTGGGCGCGCATGGCGACGTGTGCGTGTTCGACCCGACAACGGAATGGAAAGTCGAAGCCAGTGCACTCAAAAGTCAGGGCAAGAACACGCCGTTCCTCGGCCTGCACATGCAGGGGCGGGTGCGCTACACCGTGGTCGAAGGGAAGATTGTTTTTTCCAGCCTCGATTGAGTCCGCAACTTTCATGAATGGAAACCAGAACCCACATTAAAGTTCGATGTCCATAGTTCGGGCATTAGTTGCGATTGAGTCTGCGTAAGCTGCGGATAGTTTTTTTATTCAGGAATATTCTGTGAACCCATTGTTAGACTTTTCCGGTCTGCCGCGATTCGCGGAGATCAAACCCGAACACGTCGCTCCCGCCATCGAGCAACTGTTGGCAGACAACCGTGCGCTGATTACGCGACTGTTGAACGATAGCGTGCAGCCCACCTGGAAAAATTTTGTAGCCCCGATGGAAGATGCCAATGAGCGAGTGTCGCGCGCCTGGGGGCCGGTCGGGCACTTGAACGCGGTGATGAACTCGCCCGAGCTGCGCGAAGTGTACAACGCCACGCTGCCGGTGATTACCCAGTATTACGCCGAGCTTGGCCAGAACCTCGCGCTGTTCGTCAAATTCAAGGCTTTACGCAACAGTCCTGAATTCGAGGGTTTGAGCGCGGCGCGCAAGAAAATAATCGAAAATGAGTTGCGCGATTTTCGTCTCGGCGGCGCGGAGTTGCCGGATGCGCAGAAGGCGCGCTATTTGCAGATTCAGGAACGGCTGGCGGAATTATCGTCGCGCTTTTCCGACAACCTGCTCGATGCCACCAACGATTTCACCTTGGTCGTCGAAAACAAAGAGGAGCTGAGTGGTTTGCCGGACGACGTGCTGCAAGCGGCGCAGGAAGCCGCTGGGTTAATGAATGAATCTGACGATCGCCCCCTCTCCCTGCGGGGGAGGGTTGGGGAGGGGGTAAGTGGCGCAGGCAAGAACGGTTGGCTGTTCACGTTGAAAGCCCCGTCCTATATGCCGATCATGCAATATGCCGACAATCGTATGTTGCGCGAAA
>JBDTPU010000141.1:0-4277 GCA_039932535.1 Gallionella sp.
GCACGGCGATTTTTCGTTTGCAGGCTCACACCGACCGGCTGTTTAATTCCGCGCATATCTTTCAGATGAAGATGCCTTATGACAAAGAGACTATCAATGCGGCGCATCTCGAAGTGGTGCAAGCCAACAAGCTGGAATCCTGCTACATCCGCCCGATCTGTTTTTATGGCTCCGAGGCAATGGGCATTGCCGCCAAGACGCTGTCCACCCACGTCGCGATTGCGGCCTGGCCTTGGGGTGCGTATCTCGGTGATGACGGAATGCAAAAAGGTATACGCGTCAAGACTTCCAGCTTCACACGTCATCATGTCAATGTAAACATGTGCCGTGCCAAGTCAGTAACCGACAACGACCACTACGATGAAGCGTTGTTGCTGGATGTGGACGGCTACGTTGCGGAAGGTGCCGGTGAAAACATCTTCATCGTCAAAAAGGGCAAGCTGTATACGCCCGACCTGACTTCCTGTCTGGAAGGCATTACACGGGACTCCATTTTTACGCTGGCAAAAGAAATGAATGTTGAAGTAATCGAGAAACGCATCACTCGCGACGAGGTTTATTGCGCTGACGAAGCGTTTTTTACCGGCACAGCCGCCGAAGTAACGCCGATCCGCGAACTCGATCACCGCACCATCGGTATCGGTTCGCGCGGGCCGATCACTACGAAATTGCAGCAGGCCTTTTTTGATTGCGTAGCAGGAAAGCATCCGCAGCACACACAGTGGCTGAGCTATATTTAATAGCGCATATTCTATTGCGATTGGAATCAGGGAGAACTTTTTTGAGTAAACAGAACATTACCCAGCGTTATATCGAAATCACCGCAAATGAATTGCCGTTATCCTGCCCGATGCCGAACATGAATTTATGGAACGCCCACCCGAAAGTGATGATTCCACTGAATCATGGCGGTGAAGCACGTTGTCCGTATTGCGGCACGCTCTACCGCTTCAAGGGTGAGCTGCCCAAGGCGCATCATTAAAATTTACTGCATGCTCCTTGCGTTCGAAACGCCCGCTACGACTTGATGAAAAAGATATTAATCATCGGCCCCAGTTGGGTGGGCGACACCATGCTGATGCAGCCGATGCTGCTGCGCCTCAAGCAACGCTACCCGCAAAGCCGCATTGACGTACTTGCCCCACCCTGGACTGCCGCGTTATTGCATGCCATGCCGGAAGTGTATGAGGTTATCATCAACCCGTTTCCGCACGGCGCATTACAGCTCATCGCGCGCTACCGACTCGGAAAAAAACTACGCAGTGCACAATATGATCAAGCCATCGTGCTGCCAAACTCGCTCAAATCTGCGCTCATACCCTATTTTGCGCGCATCCCGCTGCGTACCGGCTTTGTCGGAGAGTCGCGCTATATCTTGCTCAATGATGCGCGTGGGCTCAGTAAAAAAAACCTGCCGTTCATGGTGGAACGTTTCGCACAACTCGCGGAAGATAAGCGTGGCAAAATTCCCCGGCCTTTGGCCAACCCGAAGCTGGAAGTTTCCGCAGCACAACGCGACGCCGTTCTGCACAAGCTTGGCTTGACGCTGGATAAACCCGTCGCGATATTTTGTCCCGGCGCCGAATACGGACCGGCCAAGCGCTGGCCGGCAAGTTATTTCGCGGAGATCGCTCAACGTCTGCAACGCCAGGGTTATGCAGTGTGGCTGATCGGCTCGGCCAAGGACAAAGAGGTCGCGGACAAGATCATCGCATTAGGTAACTCGCAATGTCTCAACCTGTGCGGCGGCACCGACCTGACCGATGCCATCGCGCTGCTGTCGTGTGCGCAACTGGTGGTCAGCAACGACTCCGGCCTGATGCACCTGGCAGCCGCGCTGGATCGGCCAATGCTGGCATTGTTCGGTTCGAGCAGTCCGCAATTTACGCCACCTCTGTCCGCGCAAGCACAGGTTCTTACGCTCGATATCAAATGCAGTCCGTGCTTCAAACGCGAATGTCCGCTCGGACATTTCAACTGCATGAAGCAACTTACTACTGACTTGATCTGGGAAAGATTGCAACGCACCCTTGATGAAAACAAGCAAACTTATCCGGACTGAGATCAACCATGTTGCAGAATCTACCCAAAGAAATTTTCAAGGCTTATGACATCCGCGGCATCGTCGGCAAGACGCTGACACCCGAAGTGGTTGAAGCCATTGGTCACGCCATCGGCTCGGAAGCTGTCGCGCGCGGCCAGAGCGCGATTGCGATTGGTCGTGATGGCCGACTGTCCGGTCCGGAACTGATCGCCGCGCTGGCGCGCGGCATCCAGAAAAGCGGCATCAATGTGATCGATGTCGGTTGCGTGCCCACGCCGATGGTGTATTTCGCCGCCTTCGAATTGCATACCGACTGTGCAGTGATGCTTACCGGCAGCCACAATCCGCCGGATTACAACGGCCTGAAAATGGTGTTGGCGGGTGAAACATTGTCCGGCGAAACGATCCAGCAATTGCGCGCGCGCATCGAACAAAATAATCTGACGCACGGCAATGGCAGCTATACGCAACGCGACATCAGCGCAGAATACATTGCGCGCATCGTCTCCGATATCCATCTGGCCCGTCCCATGCACGTCACCGTGGATTGCGGCAATGGCGTGGCCGGCGCGTATGTTGCTAACCTGTATCGCCAGCTCGGCTGCACCGTGCAGGAGATGTATTGTGTAGTGGATGGACATTTCCCCAACCATCATCCCGATCCATCACAGCCGGAAAATCTCGCCGACCTGATCACGGCACTGCGCAGCAACGACAGCGAATTGGGTTTGGCCTTCGACGGCGATGGCGACCGCCTCGGCGTGGTGACCAAAGAAGGCAAGATCATTTATCCGGATCGGCAACTGATGTTGTTCGCCGCCGACGTGTTAAGTCGCAATCCCGGCGCGGAAATTATTTTCGACATCAAATCCACGCGCAACCTGTTCGGCTGGATACGCTCACACGGCGGCAAACCCACACTCTGGAAGACCGGCCACTCGCTGGTGAAAGCCAAGATGCGCGAAACCGGCGCGCTGCTGGCCGGTGAGATGAGCGGCCATGTGTTTTTCAAAGAGCGCTGGTACGGCTTTGACGATGGGCTATACACCGGCGCGCGCCTGCTGGAAATTCTAAGCAGGGTCCCCAACCCGAGTGCCACGCTGAATGCGTTGCCGGATGCGATCTGCACACCGGAACTGCACATGCATACCGCCGAAGGCGAGAATCACACGCTGCTTGCACTGCTACAGAAGACCGCGAAGTTTAGCGACGCCAAGGAGATTATTACGCTGGACGGCCTGCGTGTGGAATACGCCGACGGCTTTGGTCTGGCGCGCCCCAGCAACACCACGCCGTTGATTGTGTTGCGCTTTGAGGCTGACAGTGAAGCTGCACTGCAACGTATACAGAATGATTTTCGCCGGATATTTCAACAGGCTGCGCCGCATTTGAAATTACCGTTTTAGAAATAAATTCAGGCGGTCTGATGCGGGTGTATCCAGTAGGCCAAACGTTCGCGGAAAAATTCAGTGAACTGTACAAGGTCAGCGGGCTTGGCCACAAAACTGTTCGCACCGGCCTTGTAACTCATTAGCACCTCATCCTGTGTGTATGCTGCGGAGAACACCACGATGGGGATATCCTGTGCCTTATGCCCGCGCAGTGTGCGCAGCACTGCCAAACCATCCAGTTTGGGCAATTTCAAATCCAGCAGAATGAGATGCGGCATCAGTTGTTTTTTTTCGACGCTGGCGTTAAACCAATCCAGCACCGCATCGCCGCCCACCACCGTCAGCATTATTTCAGGACAAGATTCAGCTGCGCTGCGCCGCGCCAAATCTATTTGAACCACATCATCATCAACCAGCAACACGTTATAACGGCCTGTGTCCACCTGTATCGCTCCTTATGTGTGAGCCTTGATCCAATCTGTAACAGTGCCCAGTGCTGCGACCAGATGCTCAGGCTGCGTGCCGCCCGCCATCGCCATGTCCGGCCTCCCCCCGCCTTTGCCGCCGACTTGTTGCGCGACCATATTTACCAGTTCACCCGCTTTTATTTTGTTAATCAGGTCGGGCGTCACACCGGCGATCAAGCTGACTTTACCATCATCCACTGCGGCCAGCACAATCGCCGCAGATTTGAGTTTGTCCTTGAGCTTGTCCAGCGTCTCACGCAATACCGCCGCGTCCGCCCCTTCCAGTTGTGCAGCCAGCACCTTGATGCCGTTGCAATCCACCGCCTGACTGATGAGATCATCGCCTTGCGCACCGGCGAGTTTTGATTTCAACCG
>JBDTPU010000142.1:0-1956 GCA_039932535.1 Gallionella sp.
GGATAACGTACGTGCGCGATTCCCGCATTGCCCAGCAGCGAGCGCATATGGCGGGTGCGGAACACGTCGCGCACCAGCCCGTTGTCTTTATGCAAGTGGAAGGTATGATTGTCCAGCGTCGCGATTCCGGCTGCATCCTGGCCGCGATGCTGCAAGACTTGCAAGCCGTCATACAACAACTGGTTGGCTGGCGATTGCGAGATCAATCCGAGTATGCCGCACATGTTTTTTATTCCCGAATATTTAACTACGAATATTTAACTACCAATATTTCAACTACGAATATTTTAACTACCAATATTTCAGCTACGAATTCCGTAATGAATGTGCTGCGCGATGCCCGGCGGTAGCCACGTCTTGGTCAGCAATGCCGCGTCTTCCAGCGTCCTGCTCAGCATCGCATCATGCCAGAATGGCTGCCGGGAAAAATTCATCAGTCCGGCCATCCATGCTAAAACTAGCACCACCAACACACCACGCACCAACCCAAACACTCCGCCCATCGTCCGATCCAACCAACCGGAACCGATTACCTTGAGCAGCTTGGAAAGCAGTATGGCTATTACGTTCCATATGATCAGTACAGCGATGAACACCAGCACATAGGCCGCCGCAATACGTGATGTCTCTTGCTCCAGCGGCAACCACGGCGCAATATTGCCCGCAAACAATTTACTCAACATAAACGCAAGCGGCCAGCCCACCAACGACATCACTTCTTGAATCAAGCCGCGCCAAAAACCGAGCAACCAGGACAGCAACAATATTCCAATTACAACAAAATCGAGTCCATTCATTTGGCGCTAATAATCACCGGGTGCAGCCCATGTTTTTCCAACTGATGAATTACTTTTTCCGCCTTGTCACGATCAGGGTACGGGCCAACGCGCACCCGGGTCTTATCCCCGGCTTTTTCGGTATACGCCTTGAAGCCCCATTTTTTAAGCTTTTTAAGTTCTTGCTGCGCCGTGTTCGAATTTGAATAAGCTCCAACCTGCGCAACAAAACTTTCAGTGCCCGGTGGTTTATCTGTGCTACTGGTTTCAGAGGGCGGGGGCTCTGAAGATTTTTGTACCTGGGGAGATTTCTGGACCTCGGCAGATTTTTGAGAACCAGGCTGTGCCTTGCCCGGCAACGCCTGCTTTGGTTGACTTGCCACGACTGTCGTCGGCTTGGCCGCATCAGGTAGCTGGGCAAGCGCAACAGGAGCGGAACTCGCTACGACTACGGCACTGGTGGGTAAGGGCACCGCCACTTCGGAAACCGGCACATGCATGACGAACTCGCCTGCCTTGTCGGGAGCCGGAATACTCAAATCAATGTCTCTACCGCCAGGCTTGGGTTCACTGTCCAGCACCATCGGCAAGATCACTACCACCGCCAAGGTCAGCGCGACCGCGCCAATCAAACGACGGCGGGCTTTGCGCTTGAGATTCTGTTCATCTTCTGCCTGCTGTTTTGCCATGCTTTAATCTCGCCTGTTTAATTTATTGCGCCGGAATCCTTACCCTGCCCCGCGATGGACAAGCCTTTTGCAGCCATCACTTCCGCCACGGTATAGAACGATCCGAAGGCAAGGATTCTATCATTTTCGCCTGCCGCGTTATAGGCATAACGGATTGCCTCAGGAATGTTTACGCAGTTTATAATTTCGCCGCGCACCCGGCACTGTTGCAACACCTGCTCCAGATGCCCAGCGCTTGCGCCGCGTGGCGTATCTATGCCCGCCACCAGCCAGGTGTCGATATGCGGATCAAGGGCGGCTACTACTCCCGCGATGTCCTTGTCTTTTAACATCGCGAATACCGCATAGGTGTTCGGACAGGGCGGCAGACTGGCAAGATTCTGCGCCAGCGAACGTGCCGCATGCGGATTGTGCGCCACATCCAGAATCAGCGTCGGCTTGCCCGGCACAAACTGAAAGCGCCCGGCGAGCTGAACCTCACCCAAACCGCG
>JBDTPU010000143.1:0-2554 GCA_039932535.1 Gallionella sp.
TCACCAAAGCGGCTACGACCGCGGATCACATTTATCTGGCACCCGATCCGGATCGCGAAGGCGAGGCCATCGCCTGGCATATTTCCGAAATGCTCAAGGCCAAACGCGGCATGAAGGGCAAGGACATGCAACGCGTGGTGTTCTATGAGATCACCCAGTCCGCGGTGCGTGAAGCAGTGGCTCATCCGCGCGAAATTTCCATTCCTTTGGTGAATGCGCAGCAAGCACGCCGTGCGCTGGATTATCTGGTCGGCTTCAACTTGTCGCCGTTGCTGTGGCGCAAGATCCGCCCCGGTCTTTCGGCAGGACGCGTGCAAAGTCCCGCGCTGCGCATGATCGTCGAGCGCGAGCTGGAGATCGAGGCATTCAAGAGCCAGGAATACTGGACTGTGCATCTGGATAGTCACAAGGATCATCAACCGTTCACCGCGAAACTGTTCCAGTATCAGGGCAAAAAGCTGGAGCAACTGAGCATCGCCAGCCAGGCCGAATATGACGCGATTTTCGCCAAGCTCAGCGATGCGAAGCTGCCGCCCAAGGTGGTGCGCGTCGAGAAAAAAGCCAAGCAGCGTTATGCCGCCGCGCCGTTCACCACCTCCACCTTGCAACAGGAAGCGGTGCGCAAACTGGGCATGACCGCGGATCGCACCATGCGTACTGCGCAATCGCTGTACGAAGGCGTGGATATCGGCGGCCAGACAGTGGGTCTGATTTCCTATATGCGTACCGACTCGGTGTCGCTGGCGAAAGAGGCGGTGCAGGAAATACGCGACTACATCAAGAATAATTTTTCCGGCGAATATCTGCCGAGCACCCAACCGGCCTTCAAGAGCAAAACCAAGAACGCGCAGGAGTCGCACGAAGCAATACGCCCAACCTCAATCGAGCGCACGCCGGATCAAATGCGCAGTTATCTGAACGCTGATCAGGCACGCCTCTATGAAATGATCTGGAAGCGCACGCTTGCATGCCAGATGGCACCGGCACGTTTCGATACCGTCAATCTTGATATCCGGCTGGGCGGTGACAACACATTGTTCCGCGCCAACGGCCAGGTGCTGGTGTTCCCCGGCTTCATCGGCGTGTATATGGAAGATGTGGACGACGCAACCGAAGAAGACAGCGGCAAGCTGCCACCGCTGGCCGAAGGCGATATCGTGCCGCTGGACAAACTGTATGGCGAACAACATTTCACCCAGCCGCCGCCGCGCTTTTCCGAAGCCAGTCTGGTCAAGTCGCTGGAAGAGTATGGCATCGGACGTCCATCCACTTACGCCACTATCATCTCCACATTGCAAGCGCGCGAATACGCGATTCTGGACAAGAAGCGTTTCGTGCCTACTGATGTAGGACGCGTCGTCACGCGTTTTCTCACCGACCATTTCACCCGCTATGTGGATTATGGTTTCACGGCTCATCTTGAAGACGAACTGGACGCCGTGTCTGAAGGCAAGCGTGACTGGATCGGCGTGATGGGAGAATTCTGGAAAGGTTTTTCTGTTCTCCTCAAAGAAAAAACCGACATCGATCGCCCGGTTGAGTTGATAGACGAGGCCTGCCCGGACTGCGGCAAACCGCTTGCCAAAAAACTCAGCCGCTACGGCAGCTTCATCAGTTGCACCAATTATCCGGAGTGCAAATACAAACGCAGCATTAATGGCGAAACGCAGGACGATGCCTCGGCCAGAGTGGCGCTGGGCACCCATCCCGACACCCAGCAAACAGTATTATTGTTACGCGGCCCGTATGGTCACTATGTACAGCTCGGCGAAGTGGTGGAAGGTGAAAAAGCAAAACCCAAACGCGTCTCATGGCCGAAAGAAATGCCGCTCGAACAGGCCGATCTGGCCAGTGCGCTGAAGCTGCTGTCGCTGCCGCGCGAACTCGGCTTGCATCCGGTATCCGGCAAAAAAGTCATCGTCAACATCGGCCGCTTCGGCCCTTATGTCGGGCACGACGGCAAGTTCAAATCCATTCCGCGCGCCGACAGCATCTTCGACATCAGCCTGGATCGTGCGGTGGAATTACTCGCCCAGGCACGCGAAGGCAACACCGTATTGCGCGTGCTGGGCGATCACCCCGACGACAAGACCAGCGTGGAAATTTGCAGCGGACGCTACGGCCCGTATGTGCGCCACGGCAAGATCAACGCAACCCTGCCCAAGGGTGTTTCACCGGATGCGATCACACTGGAAGAAGCGCTGCAATTAGTCGCAGCCAAGGCGACCAAGGGTGGCGGAAAAATCAAAAAACCTGCGGCAAAAACTACGACGGCTAAGGCAACAGCAAAGACCTCTATCAGGAAAGCAAAGCCTGCTGCCAAGAAAGTTGCGGCCGGGAAGATAACAAAGCCAGCCACGAAAAAACCTGCGGCAGCCAAGAAAACGGTCAAGAGCAAAAAATAAAAAGAGTCGATTTATTTTGCATCAATTTCAAAAAAATAATTCGACACCGGTATTTTTGTATGTACTGTTGAAATAGAAATGTCCTACGGAACCAGCACCGGCTCCGCGCCCTTGGGAAATAACACCCACATCTGACCAGTCTGCTTCAT
>JBDTPU010000144.1:0-3459 GCA_039932535.1 Gallionella sp.
AACCTACGAATGCCGGAATCAAAATCCGGTGCCTTACCACTTGGCGACTCCCCATCAAAAGGGTGTCTCTTAAAATCCAGATTTCATCCCAACTGCTATGTTGCGAAAAAAATTTATTGCTTACATATAACCGATATGTGGCGCTGCCAAATTTTTTCCACGCCTTGCATTTGGGCGAACTCTGAATTTTCAGAGGCACCCTTGAACTCTTGTAATTTCAACTATCCTGAAATTTCAACTATCTTGGCAATTTCATCAATCCTGCGCCCAATCATGCAACGGATGCTTTGCTAAACCTTGTGCCACCACACCGCGCATATCGGGTGGCAACTGTTTCATTACTGCTTCGGCCTCTCCGCGACTGGCAAACTCGGCGAACACACATGCGCCCGAGCCGGTCATCATCGCTTTGCCGAATTTATCGAGCCAGGCTAAATGATGCGCCACTTCCGGATAAAGTTTGCACACTAAAGGTTGCAGGTCGTTGCGAAGCTGGCTTTGCCCTTCCAAAAGGGCGCGCATTGTGATGGAAACCGTATCGCGTGTCAATTCTGGATGCGCAAAAATCTGTGCTGTCGGCACATGCACCGGAGGAAATAACACTACATACCACGCCTCCGCCAAAGGATAGGCCTGCAACTGTTCGCCCACGCCTTCGGCAAACGCATTTTCGCCGAACACAAACACCGGCACATCCGCGCCCAGCTTCAAACCAAGCTGCATCAGGCGTGCGCGCGACAAACCCAGTGACCATAGGCGATTCAGTGCAATCAAAGTGGTTGCCGCATCCGAGCTGCCGCCGCCCAAGCCGCCACCCATAGCGATACGCTTCTCTACCGTGATGTCCACGCCCAATGCGCATCCGGTCTCGCTTTGCAACAGACGCGCCGCACGCACGCATAAATCCTGTTCCTCGGCCACGCCTTCGACGGCATTGGTGCGATGCACCACGCCGTCATCGCGCAAACTGAAATGCAGCGTGTCGTGCAGGTCAATGAAGCGGAATAGGGTTTGCAGCAGATGATAGCCATCCGGTCTGCGGCCAGTGACATGAAGGAATAAATTTAGTTTTGCCGGGGCAGGGCAGGTGAGTTTCATTTAGCGACTTTCAAAACATCCTGCCTTCGATAAGCAGCTTGGCGAGCTCGGTGTGGTCAAGGAGCGCGGCACTATTAAGTGCAGTTTCTCCATTCTTATCCCGCGCATCTAGGTTGGCATGGTTCTCATGAGTGGTTTTGCGATCTCGATATGGCCTTTGCAGGCAACGGATAGTTTTTCATCTTTTGTTTCCTTCTCGGCTTGGCAGAGTTAATAACCCTCACTGCGCATTCCACTCCCACCCATCAATCAGCAATTTCACCTGCAAGTCTTCATGACTCAACTGCAAGCTCGTCGGCATACTGTCAGAACTGGGATCGGCATAGCGCAGGTAGCGCACTTCCCAGCCATCCTGACGCAACACCGCGATTCGTCCATTGCTGTCGTAACTGATTTGTGCCGGAGTATCGGCAGTCGACAGGCCGAGTACCCATTGATGCAGGCCGATCAGCGGTAGATGCCAGCCCAGCACTTGCTGCATCAGCGCTTCCACATTTGTATCCTGATAGTGTTTGTCACCTTCATCGAGCGTTGCATTGCTGTCGTCGCGGAAAACGCGCGCGGCAGTCTGCCCCAGCGGTGTGAGCAGCAGGATTTCATCGGATTGCGTTTCGTGCGTCCAGTGCAGACCGGCGGAATGGCGTTCGCCATGATGATCAATCGAGATACGGCCGTTCATTGCGAACGGTGCAGTTTCAAAATGTACGGGGCGTGCAAGCGGCGGCGGGGCAGTGGGTAATATCGCGCAACCGTTCATAAATAAAGTCAGCCCGAAAAAAATTACCCCCCGCATCATCAAGGATTAAATTTTTTGATGACGGCCTGCAGCTCCTCATTACCGGCATTTTCCTTGAGGCTGTCCTGCCAGATTTTTTTGGCTTCTGCTTTATCGCCGCGCATCCACAACACTTCGCCCAGATGCGCTGCGATTTCCGGATTGGCATTGCTGGCGTAAGCGCGGCGTAATATTTTCACGCTCTCATCCAGTTTGCCACTGCGATAATAGCCCCAACCCACGCTGTCCATGATGGCGGCATCATCAGGCGCAAGCTGAAGGGCTTTTTCCACCAGTTTCATCGCTTCGGGAATACGCTCGTTGCGTTCCAGCAAGCCATAGCCCAGCGCATTGTAGGCTTGCGCATGATCGGGTTTGAGCTTGATCAGCTTGCGCATCAAGTGTTCGAACACATCCGGCTTGCCAATTTTATCGGCCATCATGGCGGTGTCGTAAATCAGATCCATATGATCCGGTGATTTTTCCAGGGCTTGAGTCAATACCTGATAGGCCTCATCGAATTGGTTTGCATCGCGCAATAATTGCGCCTCCGCCATCACCAGTTGCACGCGCTGCTGATTATCCGTGGTCTGCGCCTGTTGCAATAGCTGACGTGCTTCAATAAATTGACCGCGCTTGCTCAGTAAATAAGCGGTGCGGACCTGGGCAATTACCCAGTACTCTCCGCTCTTGACCTCGCGATAATGGGTCATCGCTTCGTCCGAGTTTTTTTTGGCCTCGCTCAATTGCCCGAGGTAATACTGCACCGTATCCTGATCTTTTTTGCCTTTGCTGAGTGCATCTTTGAGCTCTATCTCCGCACTCTTCAAATCGTTCAGTTGCAGCGAGATCAATGCGATGGCATAGGCCATGTCCGGGTTATCGGGATTCTCGTCCGCCAGGTGCTGAAATTCTTTCCGTGCTTCCACGTATTGTTTTTGATCAAGGAAGGCACGTGCATACTGCAAACGAATTTCACGCGCGTCTGGATAGCGCGATAAATAATTGCGCAACACTTCGAGACCTTTTTTCGGCTCATTCTTTTGCAACAATTGCGCCTCCAGCGAGACAGCCATATTCCATTCGGGACGCAGACGATGCGCTTGCCTGATCTCATTTAACGCAAGCTCGCCGTCACCTGCCGCCTGTGCCAATTGCGCAATGCCCCAATGCGCTTCAGCTACACGCGGGTAGGGCTGTGCGAGTTGGCGCAGCAATTTCAACGCGGCTGCCTTATCCGGATAGGTAGCCAGCATTTGATAAATCTGGACAAAATTTTGCGCGGAGTGAGTTTCATCCGCTTTCAATAATTTAACGAGTTCTTCGCTGGCTGCGTCGAGTTTGCCGCTGCGTACCAGCACAGAAGACAACATGCGTTTTGCCATGAGCGATGCCGGATCGGAATCACGCCAAATCGTGAGTGCATCGATAGCCTTGTCAATTTGACCAAATTGAAGCGCGAGGTGAGCAGCGCGCATGGCAAGGCGCGGGTCGTGGGTTTTATTGGCCAAATCCGAGCTGCCCTCGACGGCCACCGTATCATTGCCCCGCTGGCTGGCGATTTCAGAAAGCAGGAATTCATAAAG
>JBDTPU010000145.1:0-2482 GCA_039932535.1 Gallionella sp.
TGCTGATGTCATCTGCGGCTTTGCCGGTAGATCGAAAACGATCAAATATTCCCATCTAAATAGCCTCTCGAAGATTTTTGCTCAACTGATGCCGATTGTTTATTTTCAAGGCATCAAAATGCCATGAAAGCGATCCTGTCCAAAAAATTACGAGTTACCACGTTATTTATTCCAGAAACATGCCCGGAGCAACAATATGATACTTGATTGGTTGAATGCTGAAGAGGCGGTATCATTGGCACAAGAAATTATCCGTGAAGTATAGCTGTTGTTTTCCCCTGAACATCAAAAAGGGAAGGCAGTCCCGGACAAAGCTCATCAAAAAATTCGGCAGCCTGCGATATTTAACCGCGCATTTGCATTAATGCATAAATTTACATTTATAAAAAAGCGAAACTTCTCAATACGGCCAAGTGGGAAAAACAGGCAGGCCATGAAGATGATTTTACTGATAAATTTATAGTGTTCCCACCCTTTGCCGAACAGGCAGTTCAATCACTGCTCGTTGCGAACTACGCATCAGAAATATCGTTCACGGCCAGTATTTTCTACATAATAGTATTTGCGCAACATTGGTCACCAAGTGCCGATGACAGAAATTTCCATTTTCTGCGCCGCCAAGTGTGATTCAAAACCATGGATTACGGAGCAACTTATAGCTATTGGTCCCCGTATTTCTGCGTGGAGCAGATAGCGTAGCTAAAATTACTTTCTGCTGCTCGTGTCCAGCAAATCGCGCAACTCGCGCAAATCGCTCTCTATCGTTGAGAGTTGATAAAAGTTGCCCCCTGCCTGTTTGGCCAATTCCAGTTGTTCAATCGCGGCATACAGGTTGCCCTGCCAGGCATAACTGTAGGCCTGTGCCTGATGCTGTTCTACAGTCTTGCCTTGCATCGCGTAAGCTCTGGCTTGCAGGTCATATAAGGTGGTATCTCTGGGATAATGGATAAGTTGTTCAGTGAGCAGCTTGACAGCAATTTCTGCCTGGTTGTTTTGCAGCAGCAGGTCGGTGTAGTCGTAAATCAGGGCGCGATGTTGTGGAAAATTTTGTACCGCAGTGCGGTAAAACGCCAGTGCCCCGGTGTAATTTTTTGTAGCGCGCAAAACCTGTCCGGCAAGGGTCTCGATGATGGGATTATTTTTGCTTTGTTTGCGTAAAATAATCAACTCTTGAGCGGCGCGTGTGATCTGCTTATCGCGCAGTAATGCGCTCACCAGTCCATAGCGTTGGGCAACCGGGTTGCCGTAATTTTGCCTGCCCAAGGCATCGCTGAAATAAGCAATGGCATCTGCAGCAGTCTTTTGTGCAGAGATAAGTTGGGTGCGCACCAATTGAAAATCCAGACTATCCGGAATCAATCGGTAAGGTTGGTTATGCACACGATTTTCGATCTCGGCAATACGGTCACTGGTGACAGGGTGAGTGCGTAAATAATTCGGGGAGTTACTATCCAGCAGGCGAGTTGCTTTTTGCAATCGTTCTAAAAATTCCGGCATGGCGTGGGTGTTGAAGCCGGATTTTTGTAAGAGCTGGAGGCCGATACGATCTGCTTCCTCTTCATAAGCGCGGGTAAAATTAAGTTGCTTCTGTATATTGGCCGCCTGCACACCGACGATGGTGGCTTCTGCCGCTTGTGGGCTGGTGCGGGCAGCGAGGATGGCGACGGCGATGGCCGCTAAGGAGATCAAGCCGTCCCCTTGTTGCGCATCAATCATGCGCGCCAGATGGTGTTGGGTGACGTGTGATATTTCGTGGCTTAATACCGAGGCTAATTCCGATTCACTTTGAGTAATGAGCAGCAGTCCGGCATTGACGCCGATAAAACCGCCCGGCAGCGCAAACGCGTTGACGCTGTAATCATTGACGGCAAAAAATTCAAAATCAAGCGACGGTTCCGGGCTATTTTCGACCAGCCGTGCACCCAGTTGATTCAGGTAATCGTTCACTTCGGCATTGTCCAGATATTGTTTGCCGGCACGAATTTGCATCATGCTTTGTTGTCCTATCTGGCGTTCCTGCAGCGGAGTCAGCGCGGCCTGCGAGACATCGCCCAAATCAGGAAGGCCATCGCTTATGGCGCAAGGTGAAATGCACAGCAATAGTAGCAGAGTCAGTTTTTTCATGATCGCTATGATAATGGTTTTGCTTGGGGTTTACATTGCCGGAAGCGTTACAATTGTTTCAAAGTGTATTCATTTCGGATTTGGGCGAATTCAAAGTTCGCAATACAACAGCTAATGGCATCATTGTTAAACCTACTTCTCTTCCAAATAATACCTCATACGGCAGCTGAATCCTCGCGAAATTCTCAAGCTGTCCGGTTCCTTTTTTGGGCAATTGATATGCTATGCTCCACGCGATTTTTTCATTGATGGTTTTGATGAGATTCATATTTTATTTTTTGCTGTTGGCCTCGCCTGCGCTCCATGCTGCATCGCTTAAATTCGATAGGAGCATGTCCAGCTTTGGGGCGCTCCCTAC
>JBDTPU010000146.1:0-2230 GCA_039932535.1 Gallionella sp.
CGAATATGCGCCGCCTGCTGGGAGGTTGAGTGCAAATCCGGTTATGGTACTTGCAGCAGCCGGACTTACTCCGATGTTTCCAATTATTTTTGGGGTGGAAGAGACGGTGGCTGTTGGAGTGTAAGAGACACCCGCTTCTGCCAGTATTGCATAATTGGCGGCCGTGCCAAGATCCACGCAACCCGTTCCCGTGCAAGTTGTCGACACTGGAGCAGGACCTTGGCTTGTGGTTGTAGCGCCCGGGGTTCCATTACCACTACCGCCGCAACCAGTCACAATAGCAGCTAACAGTAATGTCGTGGTCCACATCAGTGGCTTGGTAATATTTTTGAATTGTTTCATTTTGCTACTCCTATTCTTTAATCCGGAAAAGCATCGGTGCAATGACCGAATACTTTGCCGGGTACTTATCCTGGTGTGCTACGTCAATCGCTAATACACGATATCTGAGCCCCAACTTGATTTACTCCAATCCAAACCAGATCAACCGGAATCAAGGCAATTTGTCACACCTGGTTAGCGTTATCCGCGCTTCATCGCGCTGCCACTGTGCGTTGGCGCACATAGAAAATTTGAGAGTCAACCGAAGGGAGCGAGCGGAGGCCATGGGACAGCCCAAGGAGAGGTATGCGAACATATCGAAGCCCCCGTTAACAAGCGCGTACCGTTTAATACCTCAGGGGAATGGGAATGACAAAACGGAAAAATTCAATACTACTTTATGATGCCTGAATCCAGGTCTGCGCTGCGTTGTAATCGGTGAACACGCGTATATCGGCATCCACGAAAATGCGTGACAGCCAGGCCTGCCAGGTGAGCCATTGGTCGTCGGTAACCACGGCGATTTTGCTGAAGTCGTGATTGTGTTCGCGGCGGAAAAATTTGAGTTCTTCCCAAGCGACATCAATGGTGTAGCTGACCATCGCGCGCAGATCGAACAGCAGATTCAACACGCCGGGCGTTTTCAATTTGTATAACGATTGCTCTTCAAATGTCTTGAAATCGGCAATGGTAAATTCGCCCAGGACGGCCACGTTAAGCAGGTTTTCGGTTTGTTCGATGGTGATCATTTTATTTACCTCTATCTTGAAGCATTGTTTGGTCCACGAAATACACGAAAAGCACGAAATTATAAAACGATGGCAAGGTGTTGAATATTACTCCCGATGGGCGAATGGCATTTTGGTTTGTTTCGTGCCTTTCGTGATTTTCGTGGACAAGTATTTTTTAAAACTCAGTGCTTTGGACTGAGCTTCAAGCTTAGCACACCACCGGCGATGATAAGCGCCATCCCTAGCCAGCTGCTCAGCGGCAGCACTTCATGCCACAGCACGATGCCGAACAGACTGGCGAATATAATGGTGCTGTAGGCCAGACTACTGACCACCAGCGTGTTGCCGACGCGGTAGGCATGGGTCATCGCGATCTGGGCAAGCGTGGCGGTGCTGCCCAGCCCGAACAGGATGGCGAAGCCATACGGGGTGATCGCATGAACGGTGTCGAACAACATCCATACGCCGCTGCCGACCGAGGCGGTCAGGCTGAAGTAGAACACGGTGCGCGGCGCCGGTTCGCCAAGAATGCCGAGTTGCTTTACATTGAGGTAGGCGATGGCGGCGAGGAAGCCGGAGATCAGTCCGAGCAGGCCGGGCAGCAATTGGTCGCGCGCCAGCGTCGGGTGCAGCAACAGCACCACGCCGCAGAATCCCAGCGCGATCGCGATGGTCATCGGCAGATGGAATTTGTCCTTGTACGCGATCATCGTAAACATAGTGAGGAACAGCGGCGCGGTGTAGTTGAGCGTGACGGCGGTGGCGAGCGGCAGCACGGTAATGCAGTAGAAGAACAGCGCGAGTGCTACGGTTCCGGAAACACCGCGCCACAGATGAGAACGCCAATGTTGCGTAGCCACGCTGACGCGCTGCTGGCGCATGATGAGATAGACAACCAATAAGCCGACAAATGAGCGGTAGAACACCAGTTCGATATGCGAGAAAAATGGTGCGCCGAGTTTGACGAACACGCCCATGCAGCCAAACAGGAATCCGGCGACGAGCATCCACAGCGAGCCGGTGTTCTTTGTCATTCCGGCGGTGCGTGGTTGTTGCCGCTTTAGCGGCTTTACAACCACGGCCTACTCCTTGCGGGTGCAATACGCTCGCGCTATTGCGCCCTGCGCGCTGACGCTTTTCCCTATAAAGGGTAGCGCCCTCTTTTACCTTTTATCATA
>JBDTPU010000147.1:0-2636 GCA_039932535.1 Gallionella sp.
TAACAGTAGGAGCAGGGCAAGAAAAAACGCCGAACGTGTGGTTTTTTTGCAACAGCAATATATAGACGGAGAAGGAATTCTTATTCAACCGCATCCCTTTTGGACATAGCGATATGGTCGGGGTGAGAGGATTCGAACCTCCGACTCCTGCGTCCCGAACGCAGTACTCTACCAGGCTGAGCTACACCCCGCTTCAACCCCTCCCCAGCCCTCCCCTTATCAAGGGAGGGTGCCGCAGTCTCCTCCCCTGATAAGGGGAGGCCGGGAGGGGTTTAGAATTGCCGCGTCGCGGCGAAGTCAGCCAATTCTAACAAACATTGTTTGTATTTTGAATCAGGCAGGTCAGCAATTTCGGCACACGCCAACTCGGCTTCGCGCAACGCTTGCCGACGGGTGAAGTCCAGCGCGCCGGTGGCATGAATGATGTGCAGCACCTCGGCAAATTTCCCCATATCGCCTTGCTCTATCGCACTGCGCACCACGGCGGATTGTTCGCCCGAGCCATGTTGCATGGCGTAGATCAGCGGCAAGGTGGGCTTGCCTTCGGCGAGGTCGTCGCCCAGATGTTTGCCGGTTTGTTGTTCTTCGCCGGAGTAGTCGAGCACGTCGTCGAGCAATTGAAATGCCGTGCCCAGATGCATGCCATATCGGGCAGCGGCTTCTTCATCTGTGGCGGAAGCGTTGCCAAGAATCGCACCGAGGCGCATCGCCGCCTCGAACAGCTTGGCGGTCTTGCAATGGATCACGCGCATGTAGTTGGCGATATCCACATCGGCATCACGGCAGTTGAGCAGTTGCAACACTTCGCCTTCGGCGATGGTGTTGGTGGCATCGGCCAGGGTTTGCATCACGCGCATCTCGCCGACCTCGACCATCATCTGAAAGGCGCGCGAATACAAAAAATCGCCGACCAGTACGCTGGCGGAATTGCCGAACAGCGCGCTGGCGGTGGCGCGACCACGGCGCAAGTCGGACTCATCCACGACATCGTCATGCAACAGTGTCGCGGTGTGAATGAATTCCACCACCGCTGCTAGATCGTGATGCCGCTTGCCCTGATAAGCGAAGACCTCGGCAGACAGCACTACCAGCGCCGGGCGCAGCCGCTTGCCGCCGCTGTTGACGATGTATTCGCCGACCTGGTTGATCAGCGGCACTTCCGAGTGCAGCCGCGTGCGTATTACCTGATCCACCGCCGCCATATCCGCCGCGAGTAATTGCTTGAGGTTATCTAAAAACACTTTGCGTCCTGAAATTAAAATTTAAGCCGGGCAATAATTACCCTGGATTCCGCAGTTGAACCTCCGTTATCCTTCGATACGCGCATAAAACCGCGCTACTCAGGACGAACGGAGGTTCACCAAAATGGCGGCACCACTTTTTGGCCGTTCGTGTTGAGTAGGCCGGAGGCCGTATCGAAACATGATCGGTCAGCTGCGGAAAACAGGGTAATTGTACTGGGCAACATGAACAGCATAGCAACTGCACGCTTTTTTGCGGTAGCATTGTCGCACAAAAATTCTCAGCCTCTTATCACAGACCATAGCACAGACAATGAAAACCAACCCAACCGCTATTTTGCTCTGGATAGTTGTCGCGCTGCTCGGTGCTTCCGCAGTGGGCGGCATTGCACTGCATCGCGGTGAGTCGATCAACGCATTGTGGTTTATCACCGCCGCGCTGTGTGTGTACGCAATCGCCTACCGTTTTTATGCGGCGTGGATTGCCGCAACCGTGTTGAGCATAGACCCCAGCCGCGCGACACCTGCCGAGCGCTTGTCTAACGGGCGCGACTATGTGCCGACGCATCGCTGGATTGTGTTCGGCCATCACTTCGCCGCGATCGCCGGACCCGGCCCGCTGGTGGGTCCGACGCTGGCGGCGCAGTTCGGCTATTTGCCGGGCACGTTGTGGATATTGTTCGGCGCAGTGTTGGGCGGTTGCGTACAGGACATGGTGACATTATTTTTTTCCACGCGCCGCGACGGCAAGAGTCTCGGACAAATGGCGCGCGACGAACTCGGTGCGATAGGTGGCAGCGCCGCGCTGATCGCCACGTTCATGATCATGATTATTCTGATTGCCGTGCTTGGCCTGGTGGTGGTGAACGCGATGAAGAACAGCCCGTGGGCGACTTCCACGGTGGCGGCGACCATTCCGATTGCGATGCTGGTCGGCTTGTATATGTACAAGCTGCGCCCCGGGCGGGTGCTGGAAGGCTCAGCGCTCGGCGTAATCCTGTTGCTGCTGGCTGTAGTGGGTGGCGGCTGGTTGGACGGGCAAACTGAATTGCGCGAGTGGTTCAATCATCCCGGCTTGCCGCTCGCTTTCGCGGTAATCGCTTATGGATTTGCCGCTGCGATTTTGCCGGTGTGGATGCTGCTTGCACCGCGCGATTATTTGTCTACCTTTGTGAAGCTCGGCACGGTAATTTTGCTGGCGCTGGCCATTGTGTGGCTGCGCCCTGACATCAAGATGCCGGCGCTGACGCAATTCGTCGATGGCAGCGGGCCGATCTTCGGCGGCAAATTATTTCCGTTCGTGTTCATCACCATCGCTTGCGGCGCGATTTCCGGTTTCCATTCGCTGATCGCTTCTGGCACTACGCCTAAATTATTGTCCAATGAGCGCGACAT
>JBDTPU010000148.1:0-2756 GCA_039932535.1 Gallionella sp.
CAAGAAAATCGCGATACGCCTGCGCCGTAGTGGCGAACCCGCCAGGCACGCGCACGCCGAGCTGTGCGAGCTGGCTGATCATCTCTCCCAGCGAAGCGTTCTTGCCGCCCACGCGCGGCACATCGTTCATGCGCAGATGTTCGAATCGGATGATATAAGGCGAGTTCATCTTCTTAGCCATTTATTTTTTCTCGGGGGGAATTGCTCCGATGACCATGCTACAACCATGCAATGAAAAAGAGGAAAAAAAATACTCTTATTGCCGTTGCCTTACCACCTCAAACAAACAGATGGCCGTTGCCGCCGCCGCATTCAGCGACTCGACTTTACCCTGCATTGGAATGGTGATTTTGTGTGTGGCGAAATTCAGCAATTCGTCAGACAGTCCTGCGCCCTCGTTGCCGACCAGCAATGCAACATTGCCGCGCAGGTCGCAGTCGTACAGGCTGCGCGTGGCTTGCAGAATAGCTGCCAGCAACATGCCATTAAACACTTGCGCAACACCAGTCAAATCCTGCTGCTCGTAAATGCACAATGCAAAATGTCCGCCCATCGCGGCGCGTAACACCTTGGGCGACCATGCATCGGCGCAACCCGAAGATAAAAACACCACATCGCATCCCGCTGCTGCCGCCGAGCGCAACATCGAACCGAGATTGCCGGGATCCTGAATATCTTCCAGCAGCAACGCGAAGCGACTTTGCGCAATCGGCCTGTCCGGTTGAAGCACATCGATCAATGCGAATATGCCAGTGGGAGTTTTCAGCTCGCTGAGTTCGGCGAATAACCGATCATCCAGCTGGGTGACTGGCACATCGCTCATTCGGTCTAGCAGCGTGGCGATTTCGCCATTCTGCAATGCTGTGGAATTCAATAGAATATGTTGCGGCAACATTCCGGCATCAAGATATGCAGCCAGCAGATGCGCGCCGTCCAGCAGAGTCTGGTTGGCCTTGCCGCGCTGGCGGGATGAACCGGAAAGTTTGACGAGTTCCTTGTAAAAAGGATTGTCACGGGATTGAATCAACTTCATGCCCGAACGACTTTCATGGCGACGCGGTTGTATCCTGCTCCAGTAGTGCACCGATTTCTTGCAGCGAGGGGAGCTCTTGCAGCGCGCGTAGATTAAGATCGTCGAGTAGTTGTTTGGTGGTGGCGAACAGTTCGGGTTTGCCTGGTGTATCGCGTGTGCCGACCACTTCTACCCAGCCGCGCGCTTCCAGCGTTTTGAGAATTTGCGAGGAGACTGCGACACCGCGTATTTCCTCGATATCCCCGCGCGTGACCGGCTGATGATAGGCAATGATGGCGAGCGTTTCCAGCACGGCACGCGAGTAGCGCGGCGGCTTTTGCGGATTGAGCCGGTCGAGATATTGCTGCATTTCCGGTTTGGCGCGGAAGCGCCAGCCGCTGGCCACGCGGCTCAATTCCACGCCGCGACCCTGCCAGTCTTGTGCCAGTTCTTCGAGTAGCGATTCGAGTTGGCGATTGTCCAGAGACACGTCACTGAGTTTTTTCAATTCCGAAATCGGCAGCGGTTCCGTGCTGGTCAGCAGCGCGGTTTCGAGGACTTTCTTGAACTGCTCGGTGTTCATTTTTCCGCCGAACAGATCAATGACTATTGGTTCTGCGCCGCTCTGCGGCGACCCTTCGACAAGCTCAGGGCGAACGGTATTTAGTGACTCCGCACCAACGGGCAATGTTGCTCCACTCGGCAATGGCACTTCACTCGGCGTTAATGGCTCGGTTGGCTCGGACATAAATATTTCCCAAGGTTTCACGTTGCTGGATTTCCACCAGATATTCTTTAGCCAGTTCCAGAATGGCAATGAAGGTGACGACCAGTTTCGGCACACCGCTTTCCACATCAAACAATTTGCCGAATTCGACGAACTCGCCGCCCTGTAAGCAGCGCAGGATGTGCGTCATTTGCTCGCGCACCGAAAGTTGTTCGCGGCGCACTTTGAAATGCATGTTGAGCTTGGTGCGTGCCAGCAACCCCAGCCAGGCTAGACGCAAATCTTCCACGCTGACTTCCGGCAGACGCTCGCGCACGGTGTTCTCGATCAGCACTTGCACGATCTCGAAATCGCGTCCGGCTTGCGGCAGCTCGTTGAATTTTTGCGCGGCAAGTTTCATTTGCTCATATTCCAGCAGGCGGCGCATCAATTCAGCACGCGGGTCTGCGCCTTCTTCTTCGCTGGCTCTGGGCAGACGCGGAAGCAACATGCGCTATTTTATTTCGATCAGCACCGCCGCCATCAGCAAATAATCCGCTGCCAATTCCAGGCGATGCTTCTGCATTATTTCAATATAAGTGATGTATTGCCGGGTCAATTCCGCCATCGGAATATCCAGCACATCGAGGTTGTGTTTGCGAATCAGATACAGCAATAAATCCAGCGGACCCTGAAAGGTCTCCAGCACCAGTTCCAGCGCGTCCGGCGGAATATATAAATCCTGCGGAAACTCCAGCAGCGGCTCGCCATGAACATGGGCGATGGGAACTAATGGAAGTTGCGTCTCTATCATGATCAGGTGTAACTGATTCCCATCGCCTCGCGCACATCGCGCATGGTTTCGGTAGCCAATTTTCCCGCTTTTTCACAGCCATCGGCGATGATATTGCGCACCAGCGCCGGGTCGTCAAGATACATTTGCGCGCGCTCGCGCATCGGGCGCTGTTCCTTGAGCACCGCGTCGATCACCGGCTGTTTGCATTCGATGCAACCGATGCCGGCGCTCTTGCAGCCTTT
>JBDTPU010000149.1:0-2423 GCA_039932535.1 Gallionella sp.
TTAGTTTTGATCTCAACTTTTTCCGATGCGCAAGGTGGCATCACGGCACATCCCATGTCGCCCACATGGCCTCGCGAAACGCTCTCCACAACGACCTTCGATGAGCATGATGGCAAAACGATGCTGACAATAAGATGGGCGCCCTGGAATGCAACTGAATTGGAAAGCAAGACTTTCGCTGAAGCTCATAGCGGCATGACACAAGGCTGGAGCGGAACGTTTGAACAACTCGCTGCATATCTGGTACAGCCTGAATCCAGGAACAAACATGAGCGGAATAAATGAGGGCGCAACAAATACCATGAAAAATAATTCAGCTGATCGAAAACGCTGGCTTGCACTCATGGTGCTGTGTCTCGGCGTGCTGATGATCGTCCTCGACACGACCATCGTGAACGTCGCGCTGCCCTCTATTCGCACTGACCTCAGCTTTACCGAAACCTCGCTGGTCTGGGTGGTCAATGCGTACATGGTTACCTTCGGCGGACTCCTGCTGCTGGGCGGACGGCTGGGCGATTTGTACGGACATCGCAAATTATTCCTGCTTGGCATCAGCTTGTTCACACTTGCATCCGCGGCCTGCGGCCTGGCGAACACACAGGCGCTGCTCATTGCTGCGCGAGCGGTGCAAGGTATGGGTGGAGCCGTCGTCTCCGCAGTTGCGTTGTCGCTGATCATGAATTTATTCACTGAGCCAGCCGAGCGCGCGAAGGCGATGGGCGTCTACGGTTTCGTCTGCGCCGGTGGCGGAAGCATCGGCGTGCTGCTCGGCGGCTTGCTCACCAATGCATTCAGCTGGCACTGGATATTTCTCGTCAATCTGCCCATCGGGGTCGCAGTCTACGCGCTGTGTATTGGCCTGTTGCCCGATGCGCGTGGGCAGGCGCACGGCGAGCGTCTCGACATCGCGGGTGCAGTGACGGTAACGGCTTCCCTGATGCTGGCTGTGTATGCAATCGTGAACGGCAATGAAGCCGGTTGGACGTCCATGCAGACGACCGGCCAACTCGCCGCTGCGGTAGTGTTACTCGCAATGTTTCTCGGATTCGAGGCTCGCGTGCGCGACCCGCTGATGCCGCTCGCCCTGTTCCGTCTGCGCAATGTCGCGACCTCCAATGTTGTCGGTGTGTTGTGGGCGGCGGCGATGTTCGCCTGGTTCTTTATCTCCGCGCTGTACATGCAACTCGTGCTCGGCTACAGCCCGCTGCAAGTCGGCCTCGCCTTTCTGCCCGCCAACCTGATCATGGCGGCATTCTCGCTGGGCCTCTCCGCCAAATTGGTGATGCGCTTCGGTATCCGCTTGCCGCTCGCGACGGGTCTGCTGCTGGCGTCAGCCGGGCTCATGCTGTTTGCGCTCGCACCCGTGCAAGGAGATTTCATCGCCCACGTCCTCCCCGGCATGCTGCTGCTCGGCATCGGCGCAGGCATGGCATTCAACCCGGTACTCCTCGCCGCAATGAGCGACGTCGCACCCAGTGAATCCGGCCTCGCCTCAGGCTTGGTCAACACCTCGTTCATGATGGGCGGCGCGCTCGGCCTCGCCGTGCTCGCCAGTATTGCCGCCATGCGGACAAATAATTTGCTCGCCTCCGGAATGGAATCAATCATCGCCCTTAACGCGGGTTACCACTTGGCGTTTTTCTTCGGCGCATTATTTGCCGCGAGCGCAGGATTGATCGGTGCAATATTTCTTCGTATAAGAAACCCAAGTGCCAGTTGAGGACAACACTCAAATCAAAAGGGGAGATATCAATGCAAGTCCAACCTTACCTGGGACGACCTCAGTAAAATGGCCATCAATCAGACGGCCATTTTATTTATATGTTCTGACTTCAAACTAGAACGGAATATCGTCATCAAAATTATCGAAGCTGCCCTTCGCAGCAGGTGCCCCTTTTGCCGGCGCCGCGCTGCTGCCGGATGATGCCGCAGCAGGTTTATTTTCCACCACTTCAAAACTGCCGCCGGTGGATTTCGCGCCCAGCATGGTCATTTCATTGACTACGATTTCGGTGGTGTAACGATCCTGCCCTTCCTTGGTTTGCCATTTGCGGGTTTGCAATTTTCCTTCGACGTAAACCTGCGAGCCTTTCTTCAAATACTCTCCGGCGATCTCGGCAAGACGGCGGTAGAACACCAGATTGTGCCACTCGGTTTTTTCCTGCTTCTCGCCGCTCTTATCCTTCCAGTTTTCGGAAGTTGCCAGCGTCGCATTGGTCACCGCTTCGCCGCTGGTCATGTAACGGGTCTCCGGGTCTTTGCCGAGACGGCCTATCAGAATCACTTTGTTCACCGACATGTCATACTCCTTTCATCACGAGTTTATCTACCGCTGCTTCATCGAAGCCTTGCATATCCACTTTGAGGCAGGCGATATTCTCTGCCGCAACCACCATCGCTTCACGCACGCCTTGCAGTTGCGC
>JBDTPU010000150.1:0-2022 GCA_039932535.1 Gallionella sp.
CGAATTCGCGGTGGGCGGCCAGTTGCAAAATTTGATGCTGCGGTTCACCCAGGCGCTGATCACCCAGATGGCGCAAACCGCGGTATGCAACCGGCACCATTCGCTGGATCAGCAACTTTGCCGCAGGCTGTTGTTGAGCCTGGATCGGTTGCCGGATGACACACTGGTGATGACACAAGAGCTGATCGCGAATATGTTGGGGGTGCGCCGCGAGGGTGTAACCGAGGCCGCCGGCAATTTGCAAAAGGACGGATTAATTCATTACCGGCGCGGCCACATCACGGTAGTGGATCGCCCCAGGCTGGGGAAGCGCGTGTGTGAATGTTATTCAGTGGTAAAAAAAGAGTATGACCGTTTATTGCCCCGCCCAAAACTCTGATAGGTCGGATTAGCCGCGTCCGAACCACACTATCCCCCATACCGCCAGCGCATTCAGGATGCTTAGAAATACCGCGGCGCTGGCAATGTCTTTGGCGCGTTTGGCAAGCGGATGCTGCTCCAGCGAGGTGTGATCTACAGCGGCCTCGAGTGCCGAATTGAGCAGCTCGACGATCAGCACCAGCAGGATACTGGCGATCATCAGGGCTTTGGCTGTAGCGCTGACACGCAACAGCAGCGCGGTGGGCAGAGCAATTGCTGCGACCAGCACTTCCAGACGAAATGCATACTCGTGCTCAAATGCAGCACGCAAGCCTTGCAACGCAATTCCCGTCGCGCGCCAAACGTGAGTTAAACCGGAACAGTGCTGGTCGGGATTTTCCACTATGACATTCAGGAATTTGCGGTTGCTAAGCTCCCTCCCCTTCAAGGGGAGGGTTGGGGCGGGGATGGGTAAAGTGTGGCGAAACAACCCATCCCCATCCTAGCCTTCCCCCTTGCACCCGCAAGGGGTAGGCCGTGGTTGTAAAGCCGCTGAAGCGGCAACAGCCACGCACAAGGGGAAGGGACGGTAGCGCTATCAATTTTTTGGGTAGATACATATTGTCACTGAGTTAAATCACAGATCCGCATATGACTCGATGGGCGGGCAGGAACAAATCAGATTCTTATCCCCGCGCACATTATCAATCCGGCTGACGCTGGGCCAGAATTTATTATCCCGCACCCACTTCAACGGGAACGCAGCCTGTTCCCGGGTATAGCCGTGCGACCAGTTATCCGCGACGACTGTTTTAGCGGTATGCGGAGAATTCTTCAGCACATTGTCTTCTCGGTCCGCTTTGCCAGAAATGATTGCGTCGATTTCCTTGCGTATCGAAATCATCGCGGCGCAAAACCGGTCCAGCTCTTCTTTGGATTCACTTTCGGTCGGTTCGACCATCAGGGTATCGGCCACCGGGAATGATACGGTCGGTGCATGATAGCCATAATCCATCAGGCGTTTGGCAATGTCACCCACTTCGATACCGGCATCGCGCTTGAATTCAGCGCAGGCGAGAATCATTTCGTGCGCACACCGGCCATTCTTGCCGCTATACAAGGTGGGATAATAATCCTTCAATGATTCCTTGATGTAATTCGCATTCAATATCGCGATGCGGGTGGCTTGGGTCACGCCATCGCCGCCGAGCATTTTGATATAGCCGTAAGAAATCAATAATATTAATGCGCTGCCGTAGGGCGCGGCGGATACCGCGTGGATGCTCTGCGCGCCGCCGGTACTGATCACCGGGTGGTCGGGCAAAAAAGGCACCAGGTGTTTTGCAACGCCTATCGGCCCCATGCCGGGACCGCCACCGCCGTGCGGAATCGCAAAGGTTTTGTGCAGATTCAAATGACACACATCTGCGCCGATGTTTCCCGGGCTGGTCAGGCCGACCTGCGCATTCATGTTGGCGCCGTCCATATAAACCTGTCCGCCATTGCTGTGAATGATGCCGGTGATCTCGCTGATGCCTTCTTCGTAAACACCATGCGTGCTCGGGTAAGTGACCATCAGACAAGCGAGATCATCTTTGTGTTGTTGTGCTTTTTCGCGCAAATCGGCTATGTCGATATTGCCCTGCTTGTCGCATTTCACCA
>JBDTPU010000151.1:0-4889 GCA_039932535.1 Gallionella sp.
GGCGGCGTGATCGTGATCGACCATACCGAGGCGCTCACTGCCATTGACATCAACTCGGCGCGCGCCACCAAAGGTTCGGACATCGAAGCCACCGCGTTCAACACCAACCTTGAGGCGGCGGAAGAAATCGCCCGCCAGCTGCGCTTGCGCGACCTGGGCGGCCTGATCGTGATTGATTTCATCGACATGGAAAACAACCGCAACCAGCGCGATGTTGAGGATAGATTGCGCGATTCGCTGCATTACGATCGTGCCCGGGTGCAGACCGCCAAGATCTCGCGCTTCGGCCTGCTGGAATTATCGCGCCAGCGTTTGCAACCCAGCCTCGGCGAAAGCAATTACATGCCATGCCCGCGTTGCAGCGGCATTGGCCACATCCGCGGCATCGAGTCTTCCGCCCTGCACATCCTGCGCATCATCCAGGAAGAAGCCATGAAGGAAAGCAGCGCGGCTATACACGTGCAGGTGCCGGTGGATGTCGCGACCTTCCTGTTGAACGAGAAGCGCTCCGACATTCATCGCATCGAATCGCGCCTGAAAGTGGGCATCACGCTGATACCCAATCCGCATCTGGAAACACCCAACTACAGCATCAATCGCCTGCGCCAGGATGACATGAGCAGCGAAGTGTTGCAGGCCAGCTACAAACTGGTAGAAAAACCGGCTGAAGAAAAACCGCTCACCGCCGCGCAAGAGCAGCAAAAGGCCACGCGCGCGCAAGCCGTGGTGCAGGGCATCACGCCGATGCAACCCGCACCGATGAAAGCTGAAGCAGCCCGGCCTTCGATGTTCGGAAAATTCTTTGCCTGGTTCAAATCACTGGCTGAGGAAGAACAACCTAAAGCCAAGCCGGCAGCCAGCAGGCCGCGCAATGCACAACGCCCGGAACGCAGCGAACGTCCCGATGGAGGCGGCGGCAAACGTCGCGACCGTGGCGGACGCTCTGACGGCGGCGGTAACCGCGATCGTAACGAACCGCGCAGCAAAGCGGCAGTTGCCGAAACCAAGCCGCAGGAACCACGTCAACCCAAGCCGCCGCGCCCACCCCGGATCATCGAAGAAAAGCCGGTACTGGAAAGCGTGATTGCCGTTGCTGCTCTGGAACAAACGGAAGCTGGCACTCCGCGTGAAGGAGCGCGTCGTCGTGGACGCCGTGGTGGCCGCAAGGAACGTGAGCATCGCGAACAGGCAGCGCAAAACATCGCGGCAGCCAATGGTGCTCCTGTTATCGCGCAGCAATCCTTCGCTCAGATGGACACCGCCGCGAACACCGCGCAAGTTAGCACCCCGGTTAGTACGCCGGTTAATGCAGCGCCGAGCGAATATATCGCCTACCCGGAAGGGTTCGTCCAGCCCAGCGAATACATTGCCATGCCGACGGCCTTTACACCGTCCCTGTCAGTTGTACCGGGCATACCCGCGGTAGCAGCGCCCCCAGTAGCGAAAACTGCTGCTAATGGCTTGGTTCAAATTGAAACCGATCCAGTGAAACTGAGTATTGTGCCGCAGGTCGGCTCCGCTTCAGGAGAACGACATACCCCGCGCCGCCGCGAGCGTCAACGCGAAGTGTATGTGGAGAATGAACCGCTGGTGCAAATCGAGACGCAACATACCCAAGGGTAATTTCGATTTGCAAAATAAAGCCGCATGATGAAAATCATGCGGCTTTATTATTTCATACTGGGAAAACAGTAATCGCAATTTCAGGTTCAGCGCTCCCTATGCCGCGAAGTGCTGTTGGCGTATCTCCTCCAGCAATCCCTGCGCTGCATCTTCCACCATATCCAGTACGCGCTCGAAACCATCCGCACCGCCGTAATACGGATCAGGCACTTCGCGCTCCGCATGATGACGCGCATAGTCGAGGAACAATCGCGCCTGGGTAGTGCTGTCCGGCGGAGTGATGCGTTTCAGAATGGCAAGATTGGCCTGATCCATCGCCAGCACATAATCGAATTGGCGAAAATCCTCCGCTGCCACCTGCCTGCCGCGCAGCTTGCTCATGTCGTAACCGCGCTGCTGTGCCGCGCGCAGCGCGCGCGTATCCGGAGGATCGCCGATGTGATAATCATGCGTCCCGGCCGAGTCGATCAAAATATGTTCGGACCAACCGGCACTTTCGACATAGTGCCGAAACACCGCTTCTGCCGTGGGAGAACGGCAGATATTCCCCATGCAGATAAACAGGACTTTAATTTTTGTACTCGCTTTCATTTTGCATTCCTGAGTCAAACACGCCGCTATTGTAGCCGCGCTGATGGATAAAATATTCCTTATGCAAGCCCTGGCTGGTAGAATTGTATGGTGGATTTCACCGCAAGCTGGCAAGCACATGAACGATATTATTCAACCTATACATTTCGAGCATCACTCCACCAACTTCAATCGTCTCAAGGGACGGCTGGAGCATCAGGTGGGGAAGGCGATTGCCGATTTCAATATGATTACAGAAGGCGACAGCGTGATGGTGTGCCTGTCCGGCGGCAAGGATTCTTATACACTGCTGGATATTTTGCTCACCTTGCGCAAGCGCGCACCTATTGACTTTCGCATCGTCGCGATGAATCTCGACCAGAAGCAGCCGGGCTTCCCCGCCGAAGTGTTGCCGAATTATCTGAAGCAACTCGGCGTGGAATACCATATCGAAACGCAGGATACTTATTCCATCGTCAAGGAAAAAATCCCCGAAGGCAAAACCACCTGCTCGCTGTGTTCACGGCTGCGGCGCGGCATCATCTACCGCGTGGCGCGGGAACTCGGTGCGAACAAGATTGCGTTGGGACATCACCGCGACGACATGATCGAAACGCTGTTCCTGAATATGTTTTTTGGCGGCAAGCTCAAAGCGATGCCGCCCAAGCTGGTCACCGACAAGGGCGACCATATCGTGATCCGTCCGCTGGCTTATTGTGCGGAAAAAGATGTCGCCCGCTATGCGCGCGGCATGGAGTTCCCGATCATCCCGTGCAACCTGTGCGGTGCACAGGAAAATCTGCAACGCCAGAACATCAAGGAAATGCTCAGCGCCTGGGAGCTTAAATATCCGGGACGCAGCCAGACCATCTTTACCGCAATGCAGAATATCGCGCCTTCGCACTTGCTGGATGGTCAGCTGTTTGACTTCAAAAATATTCAGGCCGGTGAACAATGCGCCGAGGGCGATACAGCCTTCGATTCCAGCCCATAAAGCCCGGGGAACCTGTTGAAAGAGATCTGGTCACTACCTGCACAACAAACCGGATATACAATTGCCTGTGCTATGCTTGTAACCAAATTTTCAGCTTACCCCTTAGAGCTCTCGTCGAATCAACCTCGCAATTAATCCACAATAATTTTATAAGGAGTGAATTATGTTATTGCATCGTATTGTTGCACTTTCCCTGTTAACCCTCAGCACCTCGGCCTTGGCGGATGCGATTGATCTGAATCTGAGCGATACCAGTGTGCAATTTCAATATCAATCCGCTCTGGGTCGGGATGCACTTGGGAAAACCGAATTTCACATCGGTGTTTTGTATGTTGATCGAAATAATCTGATGAGTGATTTTGGTATTTTGGCAAAAGATGAATTAGGCAGCAGCGTCCCCGGCGTTTCTGTCGGGGTCGGTATAAAAGGGGTAGTCGCCAAGGTAAGGGGCGACAACTCATTCAACAGCACTGCTTCCGCATTGGCATTGGGCGCAATGGTGCGTTATTCCCCACCCGGAATCTCACGCTTGGGCATTGTGACCCAAGTCTATTTATCCCCGAGTATTGTCACCTTTGGCGATGCCAACCGTTATGTCGAAGCGCAGGTTCGAGCCGAGTACGAAGTGATCCCAGAGTCGACGGTCTATCTGGGTTACCGGAAAATCGGATTTGGCATCAAGACTCAGCCTTTCGCTGTCCTGGATCAGGGATTCAATATAGGTGTACGAATTTCGTTCTAAAAGGAACAACCATGTCGCTGCTATTTTCTAAAGCTACACTGGGATTGCTCACCCTGCAGAATCATCTGGTCATGGCGCCCATGACGCGCAGCCGTGCCATCGGGAATATCCCGAACGCACTCATGGCAGAATATTATGCGCAGCGGGCGACTGCTGGCTTGATCATCACCGAAGGCACCTCGCCGTCACCAAATGGTTTGGGCTATCCGCGCATTCCGGGGATTTTTTCCGCCGCGCAGGTTGCGGGATGGAAGCGTGTTACCGATGCGGTGCACGCCAAGGGTGCGAAGATGTTCATCCAGTTGATGCACTGCGGACGCATCGGCCATGCGCTTAATCTGCCTGCGGGCGCGCGCATTCTGGCGCCTTCCGCGGTAATGGCTGTCGGCGAAATGTACACCGATGCCGAAGGAATGAAACCTCATCCTGTGCCGCAAGCCATGAATGAGGCGGACATCAATACCGCCATAGCAGAATTTTCGCAGGCGGCAAAAAATGCGCTGGCTGCGGGTTTCGACGGCGTCGAGTTACACGGCGCGAATGGTTATCTGCTCGAGCAATTCCTTCGCCCGAACTCGAATCAGCGCACCGATCGCTACGGTGGAACGATAGAAGACCGCGCGCGCTTCATGCTCGAAGTTGTCGATGCGGTGATCAGTTCGATTGGCAAAGATAAAGTCGGCATACGCCTGTCGCCGTTCGGCGTATTCAACGACATGCCGCTGTACGACGCGATGGAAGCGGACTACACCTATGTTGCGCAACAACTCAATGCACGCGCGCTGGCCTATATTCATCTGGTTGACCACTCGTCGATGGGCGCGCCACCGGTGCCCGCATCAATGAAAGCTGCATTCCGCAATGCGTTCAAGGGCAAGCTGATTCTCTCCGGCGGCTATGATGCCTCGCGCGCTGAAAGCGATCTGGCTGCGGGCAAATGCGATCTGGTCGCAGTAGGCA
>JBDTPU010000152.1:0-2406 GCA_039932535.1 Gallionella sp.
GCCCGTGCGCCACGCGGATACGCGCTTCGGGCAGCAGCGCTTCCAGTTTCTCCGCCATGTTGGCGATGGTGTCCACTTCGTTGTGCAGGAAGTAAACCTGCCCGCCGCGTTTCAGTTCGCGCAGTACCGCCTCGCGGATGATGCCATTGCCGGCTTGCGCGACGAAGGTCTTGATCGACAAACGGCGTTGCGGCGCGGTGGCGATAATGGAAAAATCGCGCAGCCCTTCCAGCGACATCGCCAGCGTGCGCGGGATCGGCGTGGCGGTCAACGTCAGACCATCTACTTCGGAACGCAATGCTTTCAATCTTTCTTTTTGCTGCACGCCGAAACGGTGCTCTTCGTCTATGATGACCAAGCCGAGGTTGTGAAACTTCACACCTTTCTGAATTAATTTATGCGTGCCGATGATGATGTCGAGTTTGCCATCGGCCATGTCCTGCAGCGCCTGTGCCTGTTCCTTCGCGGAACGGAAGCGTGACAGCTCGGCGATCTTGACCGGCAGGTCGGCGAAGCGGTTGCTGAAATTCTGGAAATGCTGTTCGGCGAGCAGCGTGGTGGGTACCAGCACTGCAACCTGCTTGCCATCCATCGCGGCGACGAAGGCGGCGCGCAATGCGACCTCGGTTTTGCCGAAGCCGACGTCGCCGCAGATCAATCTATCCATCGGCTTGCCGGATTGCAGGTCGAGGATTACTGCCTCGATAGCAGCAGCCTGATCCGGTGTTTCCTCGAAACCGAAATCGGCGGCGAACGCTTCATAGTCATGCGCACTCAGTTTAAACGCGTGACCTTTGCGCGTCGCGCGCTGCGCGTACAGATTCAACAACTCGGCGGCAGTGTCGCGCACCTGCTGCATCGCGCGGCGTTTCGCCTTGTCCCATGTAGCAGTGCCGAGCCTGTGCAGCGGCGCGGTTTCCGGCGCGCCGCCGCTGTAGCGGCTGATCACATGCAGTTGCGCCACCGGCACGTAGAGCTTGTCGCCGCCCGCATATTCCAGCAGCAGGAATTCGTTCTCGCCTTCGCCGAGATCGAGATTGATCAGCCCCGCATAGCGCGCGATACCGTGCTGCTCATGCACCACCGGATCGCCGATCTTGAGTTCGGACAGGTCGCGCAGCATGCCTTCCACGTTGCTCTTCTTCGCGGCGCGGGCTGCGCGGCTGCGCGGCTGTGCGGCGTAGAGTTCGGTCTCGGTGACGATGGCAATTTTTTCATCCGTCAGTACGAAACCATTTTGCAGCGCGGCAACGCTGAGCATGAATTTTTCGTTGCCGGAGACGAACTGCGCATAGCTCTCGCTCAATGCAGGCGAGAGACCATATTCGTTCAGGTAATCGGACATGATCTCGCGCCGCCCCAGACTGTCGGCGAGCAACAGCACGCGGCCTTGGTAATCATGCAGAAAATTCTGAAAGGCCTGTGTGGGAATTTCGGCGCGGCGGTTTACCGCGATGTCGGGGAGTGGAGCGGTGGGGCAAGCAACCCCCCTCAGTCCCCCCTTGTCAGGGGGGAGGCCGGACTCCTCCCCCGACAAGGGGAGGCTGGGAGGGGTTTGGTTTTGAAGTATGTCCACCCTTGCAAAATCCTTCACGCGAATAAAAAACTGCTCCGCATCCAGAAATAATTCTTTCGGCTCCAGCAGCGGCCGTTGTGCATCGCCTCGGAGCAGGTTGTAGCGTGACGCGGCATCTTTGCCGAAAGAAGCAATGGCCTCATTCACATCGTGATGCAGGCACAGCGTGGTATTCTTTGGCAGGTAGTCGAACAGGGTTGCGGTCTTTTCAAAGAACAACGGCAGGTAATATTCGATACCCGCCGGGGCGTTGCCTTTGCTTACATTTTTGTAAATGTGCGACCTGGAAGGATCACCCTCGAAGCGCTCGCGAAAACTCTGGCGGAAGCGCGCCTGCCCGGCTTCGTCCAGTGGAAATTCGCGTGCCGGCAGCAGGCGGATTTCAGGAACCGGATACAGCGAGCGTTGCGTGTCCACATCAAAGGTGGCAATGGTTTCGATCTCGTTATCGAACAGATCAATGCGATACGGCAGCACACTGCCCATCGCAAACAGGTCGATGATGCCGCCGCGCACGCAATATTCGCCGGGTGTTAACACTTGTTGCACATGGCTGTATCCGGCAAACGTCATCTGCTCGCGCAGTTTGTTTATATCCAGCTTTTCACCGCGCTTGAGGAAGAACGTGAATGCGGCGAGATACTCCACCGGCGGCAACGGATATAGCGCAGTTGTCACCGGCACGACAAGTACGTCGCATGACTGGCTGCGCACATGATGCAATGTCGCCAGCCGCTCGGAGATCAGATCCTGATGCGGCGAAAAGTGATCGTAGGGCAGCGTCTCCCAGTCCGGCAGCAAATACACGCGAAGTTTGGGATCAAAAAATG
>JBDTPU010000153.1:0-1761 GCA_039932535.1 Gallionella sp.
ATTTTCAATTGTGCTGTGAATTTCAATGCCAAACGGAGCAATATCACCCTTACCACGCCGCAACACTATCGGCACCTCGCCGGTTAAATCTATCACTGTGGTGAATTCCACGCCCACTGCGCCGCCGTCGATCACCAGGTCAACCTGCTTTTCCAGCATGGTGCGTATCTGTCCGGCATCATTCAGCGGCCTCTCTTCCTGCGGCAAGATCAGTGTGGAACTGGTCATCGGCTCGCCCAATTCTTCCAGCAAAGCCAGCGCTATCGGATGATCCGGGATGCGGATGCCGATGGTACTGCGCTTGGGATGCTGCAAGCGTTTTGGCACTTCCTTGGTCGCTTCCAGGATGAAAGTATAACTGCCCGGCGTGTTGCTTTTCAGCAGGCGAAACTTGGTGTTGTCCATCCGCGCATAGCGCGAAATTTCCGACAGGTCACGGCACATCAGCGTCATGTGGTGCTGTTCGTCCAGCTTGCGTATCTGGCGGATGCGCGCCACCGCATCCTTGTCATCTAGATGACAGCCCAATGCATAGCAGGAATCCGTGGGGTAAACCACAATACCGCCGCTGCGCAGCACTTCAGCCGCTTGTCGAATCAGGCGCGGGTTGGGGTTATCGGGATGGATGGTAAAAAACTGAGACATCAGGCCACTTTCACGGCTGCATCATTTTTCCAGACTTCCCACACCGGGCGGCAGCCCAGCGGAAAATCCGGCAGCCGTCCCATATCACGATAGCTCTCACCGGGGCCGTGAAAATCGGAGCCACATGAAGCCAGCAAATTAAATTCTTCGGCATAACGGGCAAACTCGGCATACTGTTCCGGCGTGTGGCTGCCGGTGACGACCTCCAATGCTTGCCCGCCCAGCTCGACAAATTCGCTCAGCAATTCCTGCATGGTCTTCTTGCCCATGCCATTGCGTCCGCTCATATAGCGGCCGGGATGCGCGAGCACCGCCACCCCGCCGCTGCCGCGTATCCAGCTGATCGCATCCGCCAAAACCGCCCACTGGTGCGGCGCGTAGCCCGGCTTGCCTTTCACCAGATAACGGTTGAATACGCTTTTCATATCCTTGCAATGTCCGGCCTCGACCAGATAGCGCGCAAAGTGGGCGCGGCCTATCATGTTGGGATTTCCGGCGAAATGATATGCGCCTTCGAGCACACCTGCGATGCCAGCCTTGGCCAATCCATCGGACATTTTTCGCGCGCGCTCACCGCGCCCGCTGCGCACACTGCGCAAGCCTTCGACCAACGGTGGATAATCCGGATTGATCGCCAGGCCGACAATATGCAAAGTGTGGCTGCGCCATGACACAGAAACTTCCACACCGTTGATGAAAGTCATGCCGTGTTGCGCGGCGGTGTCACGCGCCTCATCCAATCCCTCCACATCATCGTGATCGGTCAATGCCATCACCTTCACACCACGCCCGGCAGCACGATGCACCAATTCAGCAGGCGTCAGCGTGCCATCGGAAAATTTTGAATGGCAATGCAGGTCGTAGTCCAGCATCAGATTTCGCCGCCGCCTTTTTTACCCGCAAGAGGTACACTAAAAGTAGGCAATCCGCATCCAGCCGGCGGCTGGGCGGAATTGACACCGCCGGTGGGTACCCCGCCGCTACCCCCCGTAAAGGGGACGCCGCCAGACGCTCGCCCTGCGGGCGGTCTTGGCGCAGGCAGCGACCCTCCCGCAGTCATTGCCTTCCCCTGTTCGGCACGCTTGCGCCGCACTTCTTTGGGGTCGGCGATCAGGG
>JBDTPU010000154.1:0-6428 GCA_039932535.1 Gallionella sp.
GTTCGTCCAGGGTACCCGGAATATTCATCAGTTCCTCAATGCCGTTTTGATAGCACTCGCGCCACTCGGCGATGCTGGCGATAGAGTCAGGTATGACAGGCAATAAAAGCGCAGTGTTAAGGGTGTATATAAATGCTTGAGGATCGAGTTCATGCGCCCGGCGATAGCTTGTCACCGCATCACCAGGCTGGCCGAGCTCTTTCAGGGTGTTACCCAAGTTGTAATGCGCTTCAGCGAAGTCGGGTTTCAGTTCGAGTACGCGGCGGTAGCTGGCCAGGGCATCGGTGAATTGACCGAGTTCCTTGAGCACGCCGCCCAGATTATTGTGCGCCTCAGCGAAGTCGGGTTTGAGTACTATCGCGCGGCGATAGTTGTGCATGGCTTCGTCGAGTTGACCAAGCTCTTTCAGGGCATTGCCCAGGTTGTAATACGCCAGAACGAAATCGGGTTTGAGTGCGACGGCTTGCTGATAACTGGCAATGGCATCTTTTAATTGCCCTATATCTTTGAGGGCGGTGCCAAGGTTGTTGTGAGCATCGGCTGAGTCGGGGTTGAGTTTTAAGGCACGGCGGTAGCTGATGACGGCGTCCTTGGGTTGACCCAGGTCGGTGAGAGTGTTGCCCAGGTTGCTGTGAGCTTCGGCATAATCGGGTTTGAGTGCGATGGCGCGGCGGTAGCTGGCTGCAGCGTTGTTGAGTTGGCCTGCACTTTTGAGAACAATGCCCAGGTTGTAATGCGCTTCGGCATCGTCGGGCATGAGTTTGGCGACTCGTTGAAATGCACGGAGGGCATCTTTGCCTTGCCTCTGCAACGCACCTCCCAGCAGTTTCCAGCCGAACGCGAATTCCGGATATTGTTGAAGGAGGCTACGGGCGCGGCTTTCTGTTTCGGCGTATCGGCGTGCGTTGTACAGGGCGATGAGAGCGTCTATGTCAGCGGGGGATGGGATGCGCTGCCGGGGCGAGAGGGGCTTGGCGGGGTTCATTTAAAGCTCAGGGTGGGAGCGACTTGGTTTGCCACATTCCCCATAACGCCTCTTCAAAATTCCGGGCAAAGCGTTTGGCGTCGAACAACGGGGATGCGCTTACCTGTTGGCGCAGCCCGGCGCGTAACGTGGCCAGTGTGGGTAAGTCGCTAGCGCGTGCGATGGCCTGGGCTATGTATTCCGTCGTGCTGGTGGCGACCCAGTCGGGCAGTCCGGCGGCCGTGAGCATGCTTGCCCCTTGTCTGGCCAGTAAGGTGTCTCCGGCCAGGGTGAGTGTGGGTATTCCCATCCACAGCCCTTCGCAGGTAGTGGTGCCGCCGGGAAAGGGGAAGGTATCCAGGATGAGGTCTACTTTTGCATGTGCAGCCAGATAAGCTTCGCGTGACATGGTGCCGTGCAGCGATACACGTGCGGGAGCGATGCCGTGCTGTTGCAAGCGTTCGGCAAGCTGCGCTGCTACGGTTGGATCGGCGAGTTGTTTACATTGCCAGCGCAATCGTGCATCAGGCAGGGCATTCAAGATTTTACTCCACACGGTCAGCACTTCATTCCCCACTTTGGGTAGATTCTGGAAACACCCGAAAGTGAGGTAGCCATTTTGCCGTGCGGGCAATGGGGCGATGGGCAAATCAAACTCAGGTGCGCTGAAACATAATCGCGTGTCAGGCAGATACCACAGCGTCTCACTGAAATCTTTGCGATGCGCTTCGGGTACACCTGTTTCATCCGCCAGTAAATAATCCATTTCCGCCACCCCGGTGGTGGCGAAATAACCCAGCCAGCTGGCTTGCACCGGGGCGGGCTTCCAGGCGAAGATCGGCAGGCGGTTTTTGCCGGTGTGGCCGGAAAGATCCAGCAGCACATGCACGCCGTCGGCGTGAATCAGGCGCGCGGCATCGGCATCGCTGAGGCCATGCAACGACTTCCATTTGATAAAGTGCGGCTGGATGCGAGTGGTCAGTGCGTCAATATGATTGTCCGTGGGGTAAGCGATCAATTCAATGCGGACAGGATCAAGCTGCGCCAGCAGGCTTTCCAGAAAATAGCCTACCGGATGATTATGCAGATCGCCCGATATCATGCCGACTCGCAGGCGCTCCGGTTTCTCTGCACATGGCCAGGTGGAAAACCGTGTAGTCACTTTCTGATCCACCATTCGGCCATATGCCTGTGCTTCTGTGAAGCAGATGTCAGGTGCCTGTGCGGTATAGTTCAGCGTGAACAGCAAATTGGTTTGAGCCTCGACATAATCAGGTTTGAGTTCCAGCGCGCGGCGATAGCAGACTAATGCGGCGTCGTGTTGTCCGATATCTTTAAAGACAATCCCCAGATTGCTGTGGGCTTCGGCATAATCTGGTTTGATCTCAATTGCCCGGCGATAACTCTTCACTGCTTCGTCAAATTGTCCGAGTTCTTTAAGGACGTTGCCCAGATTGTTGTGTGCTTCGGGGAAATTCGGTTTGATCTCTATCGCCCGGCAATAACTCGCCGATGCAGCCTCAAATTTTCCGAGTTCTTTGAGCGCTATACCCAAGTTGTTATATGCGTCGGCAAAATCAGGTTTAATTTCGATCGCCCGGCGACAGCTGCTCACCGCGTTATCAAATTGGCCGAGCTCTTTCAGTGCATTACCCAGATTGCTGTGCGCCTCGGCCAAATCGGGGTTGATCTGAATTGCCCTGCGATAGCTTGTCACCGCATCCTCAGGCTGGCCGAGTTCTTTCAGGGTGTTACCCAAGTTGTAATGCGCTTCAGCGAAGTCGGGTTTCAGTTCGAGTACGCGGCGGTAGCTGGCCAGGGCATCGGTGAATTGACCGAGTTCCTTGAGCACGCCGCCCAGATTATTGTGCGCCTCAGCGAAGTCGGGTTTGAGTACTATCGCGCGGCGATAGTTGTGCATGGCTTCGTCGAGTTGACCAAGCTCTTTCAGGGCATTGCCCAGGTTGTAATACGCCAGAACGAAATCGGGTTTGAGTGCGACGGCTTGCTGATAACTGGCAATGGCATCTTTTAATTGCCCTATATCTTTGAGGGCGGTGCCAAGGTTGTTGTGAGCATCGGCTGAGTCGGGGTTGAGTTTTAAGGCACGGCGGTAGCTGATGACGGCGTCCTTGGGTTGACCCAGGTCGGTGAGAGTGTTGCCCAGGTTGCTGTGAGCTTCGGCATAATCGGGTTTGAGTGCGATGGCGCGGCGGTAGCTGGCTGCAGCGTTGTTGAGTTGGCCTGCACTTTTGAGAACAATGCCCAGGTTGTAATGCGCTTCGGCATCGTCGGGCATGAGTTTGGCGACTCGTTGAAAGGCAGGCAGGGCATCTTTGCCTTGCCTCTGCAACGCGCCTCCCAACAGCTTCCAGCCGAACGCGAAGCCGGGATATTTTTCCAGCAGCGCACGGGTGCGGCTTTCCGCGTCCGTGTAATGCCGTGCGTTGAAGAGTGCGAGCAGCGCTTCGATGTCACCGGGAGAAGGCGTGGGTAATTGCTTAGGGATGGGTTTACCGGATTTCATGCATGCGAGTCGCTTGTGACGGTAAGTATGCAGATGACGAATTGCTCAGCCATCAGAGTGCACAGGTGGTTTTTGTGTTGCAGAGACAATCGGATTTAAATTTTGTATCCATATTTCAATAGCCATTTTTCCGAAAGGTTGATTAATTGATCAATCTGGCTTTTATCAAAACAAGTTTTCCATTCACCATCGTCTGACGATGTTATATGGTTGCTCTGAAATCCCGTCATTTTCTCATAAGCCCGGTATGTGCCATCACGATTCAGCACCGCGTCAAATTTTAAATTTTGCTTATTGTCTTCCCGGACATTTATCCCGGCTTCTATCTTCGGCATCTCCTGTAATTTTTTTTGGATAGCGGATTTGTCGAATTCTTGAAGTATTGCTTTCTGCTCGGTTTCCGATAAATCAATTTTCAAGAAGCCGCAGAGATTTGCCAGAACGGCTGACGGAGTTTGGGTCAAATCCTCGTAACGAACACTCAGTAAGTTATCTCCAAACTGACTTAAATAATAATCCGTTATTTTCATCATGTTGATCATGGCGCGTATGCCCCCAGCATAATCTGCATGCATAAATCGCATGAATGAAAGACAGGCATCTCTTACATCTCTTATATTGCATATGATTTTTACATCATGTTTGGTCGGAAGAGGCGACTTCAATGGCAAATGTGTCTTGATGCAATAAACTTCATTTTCTTTTGGGGCGCTTAATAGCGCAGTTTTGATCAATGCACGTTCGATTATCGGAATTTCCGTGGGCAGGACCGACCAGTCTCGCGTCGCAAAAATTGCGCGGATTACGTTATAGGTCCACATCGAGCCAGCTCGGGGCATTCCAGCAACAAAAACTATCATATTATTTCCCTGAAAAGTTGAAATGGCATATTGAAAGATCAGCTGATTTGTAATGATGCATAAAATATTTATGTGGCAAAGCACCTACCTATTTTGCCTTTGCAGCCAGCGCTCGAACATTTCGGCATAGGCATTTTCGAGACTCACAGATAAACCCTTTGCGTCGCACAGCGGGCTGGCAGCCATCCGCTCGCGTTGCGCCGAGCGCAGTGTCTCGCGCTGTTTGAAGTCCCGCGCGAGAGCGACGACCTTGTCGATATATTCTCCTTCAGATTTTGCAATCCACTCGAGATGTCCTAATGCGCCCACTATCGCGGCCGTCGCGCGCGATGCGACGCGATCACCCTGCAGGGTAATGATCGGTACCGCCATCCATAGCGCATCGAAAGAAGTGGTAACCCCGCCCATCGCTCCCACAGGATCGAGCGCGATATCCAGTCGGTCATAATAAGCCATATGCGCAGACCAATCCGGCGTTGCACTGCGATCCTGAAGCTCGATACGATCCGGCTGAATGCCGTGATTGGCCATCGCACCCAGGATGCGCCGACGATTCCCGGCATCGTTCAGCTCCTTGGTCTTGAGTAACAGCTTTCCTTCAGGCAAGGCGTGCAACACCTTGGCCCAGAGCGCCAGGGTGTAGGGCGTTAGCTTGCTCAGATTATTGAAGGTACCTATCCACACGGTACCTGCCTGATCCGGACGCCACGCCGGCGCAGGGGCATCTTTTGCGTCATAGCTCCACGATATGCGCGGCAAACGCCATACTTGCTCGCTGAAATGATTGTCCGTCTCCGCTGGCGTCAGAAATTCATCACCTATCCAGTAGTCCATTTCGGTCTGCCCGGTACTGGCGAAGTAACCCAGATAGTAAGCCTGGACCGGCGCCGCCCTGCGCGCAAAAACGCCCATGCGATTATGCGCGGAATAGCCGGACAGGTCGATCAGCACATCGATGCCGTCTGCTTCTATCCGCTTGCGCATCGCCTCATCGGAAATAGCAACGCATTGAACCCAATGTTCGGCAAAGGATTGCAAACGGTCTGTAACGGCATCACGTTTGCCTTGAGTGGAATAGGCATATAGTTCTATTCTCGCCCGGTCGTGATGAGCAAAGAGCTGTTCAATGAAATAACTCACTGCGTGCTGGCGATAATCGCCGGATACGTAACCTATTTTAAGTCGTCTGCCTGTAAGCGGCAGAGGTTGGAATTTCCTGCGGCGAGCTTCTTGGCGTTCATGAGCAGGCACACAAACCTGTTCCCAGTTGCGAGCTTGGGCAAGATATTCATCAGGGTTGAGCAAGGCATGGTAACCATAGAGGAATAGCAGGTTGCTGTATGCATCCGCAAAATCGGGTTTGATCTCCAACGCCCTGCGATAGCTGGTTAATGCTGCATCAATTTCCCCAAAATCTTTAAGAATATTACCCAGGTTGTTGTGTGCCTCGGCAATGCCCGGTTTTAATTCCAGCGCTCTGCGATAGCTGATCCATGCGGTATCAAATTGTCCAATATCTTTGAGCACACCACCCAAGTTGCTGTGCGCTTCGGCGAAGTCAGGTTGGAGTGCTATCGCACGGCGATAGCTGGCTACCGCATCTTCCAGCCGACCGAGGTCTTTCTGGGTATTTCCCAGGTTGTAATAGGCCAGAAAAAAATCCGGCTTGATCTCCGCCGCTTTACGATAACTGGCTGCGGCATCCTCAAGCTTGCCCAGCCCTTTGAGTGCAATACCCAAATTGATATACGTATCGGCTGCGCCGGGCTGGATTTGTAATGCACGCCGGTAACTGGCGATTGCCTCATCCAACTGACCCAGATCTTTAAGGACATTACCCAGATTGCCGTGCGCTTCGTCGTAATCGGGTTTGAGGGCGATGGCGCGGCGGTAGCTGGCCGCAGCCCCATCAAGACGGCCGACACCTTTCAACACCACACCGAGATTGAAATGCGCTCCGGGGTCATCGGGCATCAGCTCGGCTACTTTCTGAAACGCAGGCAATGCATCCTTGCGCTGCATCTGCAGGGTGCCTCCCAGCAATTTCCAGCCGAACGCGAAGCCGGGATATTTTTCC